>JACDGF010000051.1:0-7402 GCA_013815405.1 Caulobacteraceae bacterium
GGAAAGAACAGGGTCGGCAGTTCGAGCAGGTTCATGTAGTTGCGGTTGGGGATCGAGACATCGCCTGGCACCGACGCCGACTCGCCGAAGCGGAAATCCGCCACCGTCACCCGGCCGCCGGCCGCGGCGCGGAAACGCCGGAACGGGATCAGCAGCTGGACGATGAAGGTGAGCAGCGCCAGCGCTCCCATGGGCGCGAAGATCGACTCCTGGTTCATGGCGGTTCCTTTCAGGCGGCTTTCGAATGTTGCTGGCGAAGGATCGGCTCGGCTTCGTCCAGGGACCTGCGGATGATCGCCAGGAGCCTGTCGATCTCCTTGGCGCTGATCACCAGGGGCGGACTCATCACCAGGGTGTCGCGCACCGCCCGCACCATCAGGCCGTTCCTGATGCAGAGGTCGCGGACGATCGGCCCGGCGGCGCCCGGGGCGCCGCCGAAGCGTTCGTTGGCGCCCTTGTGCGAGACGATCTCCACCGCCCCGATCAGGCCCAGGGAACGGGTCTCGCCGACCAGCGGATGTTCGGCGAGCCTGGCCAAGCCGGCCGCCAGGTGGGGGCCGGTGTCCCGCGCCGTGCGGCCGACGAGATCCTCGCGCTCCATGATCTCGATGTTCTTCAGCGCCACGGCCGCGCAGGTGGGGTGGCCCGAATAGGTGTAGCCGTGGACGAAGTCCCCGCCGGCGCCGCGCAGGGTCTCGACGATCGGGGCCGCCACGCCGACCGCCGAGATCGGCAGATAGCCGGACGAAAGCCCCTTGGCCATGGTCACCAGATCGGGCGCGATTCCGTAGTGCTGGAAGCCGAACCAGGCGCCCAGCCGGCCGAAGCCGCAGATCACCTCGTCGCAGATCAGCAGGATGCCAAATTTGCGGCAGATCGCTTCCACGCGAGGCCAATAGCCGTCGGGCGGGATGATTACGCCCCCGGCGCCCTGGACCGGCTCCCCGACGAAGGCGGCGACGTTCTTCGGCCCGACCTCGAGGATGCGCTGTTCGATCGCGTCGGCGGCGCGCGCCGCGAAGGCGTCAGGATCCTCGCCGATGCCTTCGCCGAACGCATAGGGCTGCATGACGTGCTCGATGCCGGGCAGCCAGGGCCCGCCCTGGTCGTGCATCGCCCTCATCCCCCCCAGGCTGGCGCCGGCGATGGTCGAGCCGTGGTAGCCGTTCACCCGCGAGATGATGATGTGGCGATCGGGCTCTCCCTTGAGTTGCCAATAGTAGCGGGCGAGCCGGATCGCGCTATCGATCGCTTCGGATCCGGAACTGTTGAAGAAGACGTGGCTGAGATCCGCGCCCAGCAGTTCGGAGATCTTGGCGGCCAGTCTCACCGTCGGTGGCGCGGCCGTCTTGAAGAAGGTGTTGTAGTACGGCAGCTCCAGCATCTGCTCGCGGGCGGCGTCGGCCAGTTCCTCGCGGCCGTAGCCGACCTGGACGCACCACAGCCCCGCCATGGCGTCCAGCAGCGCGTTTCCCTCGCCGTCATGGATGGTGCAGCCCTCCGCCCGGGTGATGATCCGGCTGCCGCCCAGTTCGCGCAGCAGCCCATAGTCGGCCTGAGCGGGCAGATGATGGGCGACGTCCAGCCGGCGAAGCTCGGCGATATCGTGGTTTCGAAGGGTCACGGTTCAGGGTCCTGAGTGGGTCATTGAAGGAAAGAGCCTCCCTCCCCTTCATGGGGAGTGACGATCGCGGAGCGATCCGGGTGGGGAAGTGCGACGCTTCCCGCGCTCTGGAAATGATCCAGACTTCCCCACCCTGGCCGCTTCGCGGCCTGTCCCTCCCCATTGGGGGAGGGAGGAAGATGCATCGCCCCCCTCATGACAGCAGGATCGCGGGCGAGCAGGCGTGCCAGGCGAGCCAGACCGGTTCGTCCCAGGTGAAATCCTCCTGGTCGCGGCGGGCGAGGTTGGAGCGCAGGGCGCGCACCATCCGGCCGCCTTCAAGCTCGACCTCATAGACCGACTCGCTGCCCAGATAGGCGATCTGACGGATCACGCCGGCGACTTGGTTGTGACCCTTCGGCGTATCCTCCAGCGCCGGCGCGGGCCTGCCCTCGCCGCGCTTGTGCAGCTCGATCTTTTCCGGCCGCAGAGCCACCCAGACCGTGGCCTCGTGGGCCCCGGTGACCCCGTGGTCGAGGAACACCGGGGTGGGCAGATCGGGCGCCGCCACCACCGCGTGGTCGGGCTCGTCCACCACCAGCCGGCCCTCGAACAAATTCACCGAACCGATGAAGTCGGCCACGAACCGCGAGTTGGGATATTCGTAGAGATCGCTGGGGGTGGCCACCTGCTGCAGGAGGCCGCGGTTCATCACCGCGCAGCGGGTCGCCATGGCCAGGGCCTCGTCCTGGTCGTGGGTGACGAACAGGAAGGTGATGCCGACCTTTTCCTGGAGCTGGGCCAGTTCCGACCGCATCTGTTCGCGTAGTTTGGCGTCGAGGGCCGAGAGGGGCTCGTCCAGCAGCAGCACGCGCGGCCGCTTGACGAGGGCGCGGGCGATGGCCACCCGCTGGCGCTGGCCGCCGGAGAGTTGGTCGGGCTTGCGCGCCCCATAGCCCTCGAGCTTGACCAGGGCGAGGGCCTCTTCCACCCGCCGCGCCCGCTCGGCGGTCGCGACGCCGTCGACCCGCAGGCCATAGCCGACGTTCTCGGCCACGCTCATGTGGGGGAAGACGGCGTAGGACTGGAAGACCATGTTCACCGGCCGGCGATTGGGCGGCGTGCGGCTGATGTCCTGGCCGTCGATCAATATGCGCCCGGCGCTCGGCGTCTCGAAGCCCGCCAGCATTCGCAAAAGCGTTGTCTTGCCACACCCCGACGGCCCCAGCAGGGCGAAGAACTCCCCTTCCTCGATGGCGAGGGTGACGTCGTCGACCGCGATGACCTTGCCGAACGCCTTGGTGACGTTCTCGAAGCGGATGATGGTCTTGGCGCCCGTGTTCATGCCCTAAAGGCCCTCGCCGGTTTCCGCCCGCGCCACGTCGGCGCCCTGCAGGCGCAAGGCCACGGCGGTCAGGGCCACGGTCAGGACGATGAGGAGGGTCGAGGCGGCGTTGACCTCCGGCGTCACCGAAAAGCGGACCATGGAATAGACCTTGACAGGAAAGGTCGTGGTGTCCGGGCCGGAGGTGAAGAAGGTGATCACGAAATCGTCGAGGCTGAGGGTGAAGGCCAGCAGGGCGCCGGCCAGCAGGCCCGGCCGCATGTGGGGGATGAGGATGTCGCGGAAGATGCGCCACTCGCCGGCCCCCAGGTCCTTGGCCGCTTCCTCCAGCTCGCGGTTGAACGAAGCCAAGCGCCCGCGGATCACGATGGCGACGAAGCTGAACGAGAAGGAGATGTGGGAGATGATGATCGCGCCCAGGTTCAGCGGCCAGATCAGGTCGGTGGGCCAGCGGACGATCTGGGTGAAGAATACCAGCATGGCCACCCCCATGCAGATCTCCGGCACCACGATCGGAAGGGCCAGGGCGCCTTCCAGCGCCGGCTTGGCGGGAAAGCGGAAGCGCCACAGCAGAAGGGCGGTGAGCGCGCCCAGCACCACGCTGACCACGGTGGAGACCGCCGCTATGGTGAGCGAATTGGCGAAGGCCGTGATAAGATCGGAATCGGCCAGGGTCTGGGCGTAGTATTTCAAGGTGAAGCCGCGCCAGACGATGTTGCGGCGGCTGTCGTTGAAGCTGAACGCCATCAGGGTGATCAGCGGGGCGTAGAGATAGATTACGACCAGGATCAGCCAAGTGCGGATCGGCCAGCGGCCCAGGTAGTCGAGGGGACCGGGCGGAGTCCGGCGAACGGCGGGCGGGGCGTTCATCGCCCTCGCGCCTTGCGGCCCCTCGCCACGATCGCCTGCACGGCGATGGCGACGAAGGTCATGTACATCAACAGGAACGACAGCGCCGCGCCGAAGGGCCAGTCGTTGGCCGTCTTGAACTGCCGCTCGATGACATTGGCGATCATCTGGCTGGAGGGGCCGCCGAGGAGGTCGGGGGTCAGATAGGCCCCGATGGAGGGGATCAGGGTGACCAGGATGCCCGAGACGATCCCGGGAACGGCCAGGGGAACCACCACCCGGGCGAACGTGGTGAGATGACCCGCGCCCAGATCGAGGCTGGCCTCCAGTAACGAGCGGTCCAGGCGGTCGAGTGCGGCATAGAGCGGCAAGACCATGAACGGCAGCTGGACATAGACCAAGCCGAAGACCACCGCGAAATTATTGTGCAGAAGTTCGAGGGGCTGGAAGGCCGGCAGGGGATGGCCGAACAAAGCGGTGAGATGTCCGAGCCCCGTCCAGAAAAAACCCAGGCCGAAATTGATGTAGCCTTCGGTCCGCAGCACCGCCATCAGGGCGTAGGTGCGGATCAACAGATTTGTCCAGAACGGCAGCATGATCAGCAGCAGCAGCCAGGCCTTGCTCTTCTCGGAGGCGAAGGTGATGGCGATGGCGACGGGAAAGCCGATGACCAGGCAAAGCGCTGTGGTCAGGCCGGCGAACCACAGGGACTTGGCGATGATCCCCAGATAGAGCGGCTGGATGGCGTGGATATAGTTGGCCAGGGTGCCGCTGATCGCGATCCTCGTGAGGCTGGCGTTGTCGCCAAAACTATAGGCCCAGATGATCGCCAGGGGCACGAGGAAGAACGCCGCCAGCCACAGGACCGGGGGCCCGGCGAAGGTCGCGAAGACCGCCCTGGCGCGTTTCCAGCTCTCATCCATTCTGCAATTGCTGTCTTCAAAATCCCATGAGCATCAGGCGGCGAAGATACGGGTGACGGTCTCATCGTAGAGATGAGCGCGGGCCATGCCTTCGAACTCGGCGTATTCGCAGCGGGCCATGGCTTCGGCGGGCGGAAAGATCGCCTGGTTGTCTCGGTAGCTGGCCGGCATCATGTCCAGGGCGGCGGCGTTGGGGGTCGGATACTTGATGGTGTCGTAGACGTCCGCGCCGGCCTTGCCGCCAAGGAGGAAATTGATGAATTGATGGGCGTTGTCGGGGCGCGGGGCGCCCTTGGGAATACACAGGCAATCGGAATTGATGATGCTCCCCTCCTTGGGCACCACGAAATCGAGATCGGGATCCTCGCTCATCACCTGGGCTATGTCGCCGTTGTATTCCATGACGATGTCGATATCGCCGGACAACAGCAGGTCCTGGCCTTCGTCGTGATGAAAGATTTTAACATAGGGTTTCTGCCTGATGTACATCCTGGCGACCCGGTCGATGACGGCCAGCGGAACGTTCCTGACCGAGTATCCGAGATACTTAGCCCCGAGCTCGATCAGGTCGTCGGCTTCGGAGAACAGGCCGATCCGGCCCTTGTAACGGTCCGAGTCCATCAACCACTTCCAACTGTCGGGCACGCCCCGCATCTTCGACTTGCGGTAACCTATGCCGAGCACCAGCCAGGTGTAGGGCATGGAGTAACGCCGGCCGGGATCGAACGGCGGGTCGCGGAAGGCCGGCAGAAGGTTCGCCCGATTGGGGATCTTGGCCAGATCCAGGGGTTGCAGGAGATCCGCCAGGCGAAACCTGGTGACGAACTCGTTCGACGGAACGATCACGTCGAATCCCGGGTTGCCGGCCTTGAGCTTGGCGAAAAGTTCGTCGTTGGTGGCGAAAAGGCTCATCTTCACGTCGATGCCGGTGGCCTTTTTGAAGTCGGCCAGGGTGGTTTCGCCGGTATAGGTGTCCCAGTTATAGAGGTTGAGTTTCGCTTCCTCGCCGTTCGGGCCGATCCGGGCCTTGGGCGCGCATCCGTCGAGACCAGCAAAGCTCAACGCCCCCGCCGCCGCGCCCATTCCCGCCAGAAGGAGGCGGCGGGAAGCCCGGTTTCCCCGCTCACGCATTCTTGAGATACCAGTCGTAGTCGAGGGGCGGGACCACTTCGTTGAAGCGGTCCTGTTCGATGCGCTTGACCTTGGCGAACATCGCGGTGAACCGTTCGCCCAGGCAATCGGCCATCACCGCCGACCGCTCGAAATGGTCCAGGGCCGCGAACCAGGTGGTCGGCAGGCGCTCCTCACTCGCGGCCGCGGCGGCGTAGCCGTCGCCCTCCACCGGCGCCCCGGGGTCGAGGGCCCGGGTGAGGCCGTGATAGACCCCGGCCAGGAGCGTCGCCAGGGCGAGGTAGGGGTTGGCGTCGGCCCCGGCGACCCGGTGCTCGATGTGGCGGCCCTCCGCCGGGCCGGCGGGCACGCGCAGGGCGACGGTGCGGTTGTTGACCCCCCAGGCGGGGGCTGTCGGGGCATAGGAATTGGGGCGGAAGCGGCGGTAGGAATTGGCGTTCGGCGCGAAGATCGCCATGCTTTCGGCGAGCAGCGCCTTGAGGCCCCCGACCGCGTGGCGCAGGGCGGGCGTCCCGGCCGGATCCTCGCTGGCGAAGAGGTTGCACCCCGCCGCGTCCTGGACGCTGACGTGGAGGTGGAGGCCGCTGCCGGCGAGCGCCGCGAAGGGCTTGGCCATGAAGGTCGCTTCGCATCCGTGGCGGGCGGCGACGCCCTTGGCCGCCCGCTTGTACATCACCGCCTCGTCCGCCGCGCGCAGGGCGTCGGGTCCGTGGCGGAGGGTGAGCTCGAGCTGGCCGGGGGCGTATTCGGCGATCGCCCCTTCGAGCGGCACGCCCTGGGCGTCGGCGGCGGCCCACAGGTCGCGCAGGAAGGGCGAAAAATCCTCCAGCTCGCGCAGGCCGTAGACGCCGTGCAGGGTGGGCCGCTCGCCGGTCGCCGGGGCGCCGGCCAGCTCGATCCCGCCCGCCGCGGTCCGCCGGGCGTCGACCAGGTAATATTCCAGCTCGCAGGCGACCACCGGGGTCCAACCCTCGGCGGCGAAACGGTCCACGATCCCGCGCAGCACATGGCGCGGATCCAGATCGTTGGCCGCGCCGTCCAGCTCATAGAGCGAGGTGATGACCTGGGCGGTGTCGTCGCCCAGCCAGGGCGCGGTGACCAAAGTGCCGGGCGCCGGCCTGGCGAGCCGGTCCGCATCGCCATCGCCCCACACCAGCCCCGTTTCCTCGCAGTCCCGGCCGGTGATGTCGCAGACCAGGATCGAACCGGGCAGGAAACGGCCGTACTCATAGACCGCCATCAGCTCATGCCGGCGAAGCCGCTTGCCGCGCGGGACCCCCGAGAGGTTGGTGAAGATGATCTCGAAGAACTGGACATGCGGGTGGTCCGCCAGGAACCGGCGCGCCTCTTCCGGATCGGCGATGGGTGGAAGCATGGCGCCCCTTCCGAAATCTGTGATCACTCTCCGGCGGAGGAACCGGGCCTGTCAAGCGCCGCGGCGCCTTCCCCCCCGCCGTGAAGCAAGGCACAGTCCCGAGCGTGACGCACGCCCGGCCCGACCTTTCCTACGGCGACTATCTCGACTTGGACCGGATCCTCGGGGCCCAGCGG
>JACDGF010000051.1:7412-9744 GCA_013815405.1 Caulobacteraceae bacterium
GGTCCGACCAGCACGACGAGATGCTGTTCATCATCATCCACCAAGCCTCCGAACTGTGGATGAAGCTCTCGCTGCACGAACTCGTCGCGGCGCGCGACCATATCGGCCGCGACGACCTGCCGCCGGCCTTGAAGATGATCGCCCGGGTCAGCCGCATCCAGGCCCAGATGATCCAGTCCTGGGACGTCCTGGCCACCATGACCCCCAGCGAATACGGCCGCTTCCGGCCTTCCCTGGGGCAGAGCTCGGGGTTTCAGTCCCACCAGTACCGCCTGCTCGATTTCGTGCTGGGCGCCAAGAAGCCCGGCGCCCTGGCGGTCCATGAGACGAGCCCCACGGCCTACGCGGCGCTGCGGCGGATGCTCGAAAGCCCCAGCCTCTATGACGAGGCCCTGCGCCTGCTCCACCGCCGGGGCCTGGCCATCCCCGCCGCCTGGCTGGAGCGCGACTGGAGCGTTCCCTATGTGGCCAGCGCCGAGGTGGAGGCGGCGTGGCTCGCCGTCTACCGCGACCCGGAAGGCGCCTGGGATCTCTATGAACTGGCGGAAAAGCTGGTCGACCTGGAATACCGCTTCCAGCAGTGGCGGTTCAGCCATCTGAAGACGGTCGAGCGAATCATCGGCCACAAGGGCGGCACCGGCGGCAGCGCGGGCCTGAGCTATCTGGCCAGGGCCCTGGACGTCGCCTTCTTCCCCGAACTGCTCAAGGTGCGCACGACGCTGTAAGAAGGTGAAGGCGAGGCTTCCTCCCTCCCCTTCATGGGGAGGGAAGATCGCGAAGCGATCGGGTGGGGAAGCGAGGGGAAATCCGCGAGCGTGGCAGGTGATCCAGACAGCCCCACCCCGTCCTTCGGCCCTCCCTCCCCATAAAGGGGAGGGAGGGAAGAATGTGCGCTACTTCAAATGCTTGGCCAGGTGCTTGTTCATTTCGAACATGTCGACCTTGTCCTTGCCGCCGAACACCGGGCGCAGCTTGTCGTCGGCCAGGATCTCGCGCTTGTTGGCCGGATTCTGCCGCTTGTTGGTCTTGATGTAGGCCCACATCTTCGACACCACCTCGCCCCGCGACAGGGGCTTGGACCCGACCACCGCCGACAGCTCCGGCGAGGGCTGCAGCACCTTCTGCAGGCCATTGGGTTTCTTCGCAGTGCTCTCCGGCATGGTTTCCTCTCGCTCCTTGTCTGGCTTTCGCCCGGCGGCGCTTGGACGCCCCTTGCCCGACAATGGCGGTTTCTCCGCCAAAGCCAAGCCCCTCTTTGGCGAAAGTGTCATCAAGAGCGGCCTCGCCCCCTACCGCCGCACCACCACCGACAGCCCGTCGCCGATCGTGGCCAGCGTCGCCTCGACGCGGTCGTCGGCGTGGATCTTGGCGGCGAGGCGGCGAAGGGCTTCGGTGTCGGCGGACGCATCGGAGGGGTCGGCGACGGCGCCGCTCCACAGCATGTTGTCGATCAGCATGGTTCCGCCGGGACGCAGCAGGGCGAGGCCGAGCTCGTAGTAGGTATCGTAGCCGGTCTTGTCGGCGTCGATGAACATGAGGTCGAAGGCGGCCGCGCGGCCCTCCCCGATCAGGGCCTGGAGGGTCTGCGCGGCGGGGCCGACCCGGACGGTGATCACGTCTTCCACCCCCGCCTCGCGCCAATAGCCGCGGGCCCGGTCGATGAAATCGGCGGAGAGGTCGCAGGCGACGAGTTCGGCGTGTCCGCCGTGGATCGCCTTCAGCGCCAGGGCCGTGGCGGTCGAGGAATAGCCGGTGAAGACGCCGACCTCGATCGCGCGGCGGGCGCGGGTGGCGGCGATGAGGACCCCCATGAAGGCGCCCTGTTCGGGATCGATCTGCATCCGGGCGCGCGGGTCGGCCGCGGTCTCGGCGCGGCAGCGGGTGAGCGTGGGGTGTTCGCGCATTCCCCAGGTTTGGACGTAGGCTTTGACGTCGTCTCGGAGGCCGATGGCGCCTGACATGAGCTTCTCCCTTTGTTCAATTTTCTTCGTGATCTTCGTGATCTTCGTGGTTGAACTTTGTAAAGAGCTACCCCGCCCACAGCACATCCGCGGCGGCATCCAGGATGGCCTCAGCGTCGAGGCGGTGGGCGCGGTAGAGGTCGGGGAGGTCGCCGGACTGGCCGAAGTGGTCGATGCCGAGGGCCGCGACGCGGTGGCCGCGCACGGCGCCCAGCCACGAGAGGGTGGCGGGGGGGCCGTCGATCACGGTGACGAGGCGCGCGCCCCGGGCGAGCGGCGCCAGGAGGGTCTCGGCGTGGGAGGGGCGGCCGGCCTCCAGGGCGGCGGACCAGCCACGATGCAGGCGGTCGGGGCTGGGGACGGCGAGGAGG
>JACDGF010000511.1 GCA_013815405.1 Caulobacteraceae bacterium
CGCCTGAACTCCACCCCCGAGGGCCGCTTGACGACGATGTAGCCGGCCCGATCGTTCACCGCCCTGGAATCGCGGTCGCGGGTCAAGGCGCTCAGGTGGGCGCGCTCGCCCGGCCGATAGATCCCCCGATCGCTGTAGAGGTAGCCGTCGATGGCGGTCTTGGCAGTGCGGCCCGCGACGAGGTCATCGGAGGCCCCCGGCGCTTCGCGCCCGCCCGTTCCCTGTTTCGAGAGGTCCGCCGGCGAGCGGTCGAGATCGAGCACCGCCAGATCCCCCTTCGCGCCATAGGCCATGACCATCTTGGCCGCCATCGCCCCTTCGCCCGAGAGCAGGGCGGCGGCGAAGGTCACGCGGCCCGAGGCGTCGGTGCGCCCAGCGCTCAGGGTCTCGCCGTCCTTGGCCAGCAGAGCCACGGGAAGCCCGGCCAAGGTCTTGGCGGTCTTCAGGGAGCGGACGACGACGTCGAGAGAATTGGACCCCTTGTAGGCGATCAGGGCCATGTCGGTGAACATCACCCAGCGCTGGGCCTGGGCGGGCCGGGAGTCGGCCCTCGGCTTGGCGAAGGGATCGCCGCCGCCGGAGGCGTCGCGCGCCTTGATCACATAGCCGCCGGGGGCCATGGCCTTGAGCACCGCGCCGAGCGGAAAGACGGTGGTCGCCTTGGCGCCGGGGTCGCCCTTGACGGCGACGACGCCCTTCCAGACCACCCGGCCCTCGTCGTCGGGGCTGTCGTCGCCGTAGTCGTCGGCATAGTCGCCTTGGGCCGTGGGGGCCGGCGCGCCGATCGATTTGCGAACCAGGTTGCGGCCGGCCACCCGCCACACCTCGACGGCCAGGCGGCTGACGTTGATGGTCTCGATGCCGACCCCGTCGCTCTCGTCGCGCGGCAGGATCACACCCTGGCCGGCGAAGCCCACATAAGGCGGCTTGTCGCCGAAGGTGAAATCAACGTCGGCGTTCTGGGCCAAGGTGTCGCCGGCCTTGTCCGTCAAGCCCTTGAGCAGGGTGATCCGGCGCTCGGTGAAGCCCACTCCGCCGACGCACAGCGAATCCCCCTTCACGCTTACCGCCGGGGCGTGGTCGAGTTCGGG
The DNA here is from genome assembly GCA_013815405.1 of Caulobacteraceae bacterium. Lineage (GTDB taxonomy): Bacteria > Pseudomonadota > Alphaproteobacteria > Caulobacterales > Caulobacteraceae > Acaudatibacter. Next base: position 1,092 of record JACDGF010000511.1, read on the forward strand.
CGAGATCAATACGAAATCAGTGTAGGATCTGGCCGGGTCCAGAGGTCGGGTGAGTTGAATGCAGGCCAGAGGCTGCTCGCCGGAGGTGTCGAGCCGGGTCTTCCAGACCGCGAACCCGTCCGGCCTGGGGACGCCCCGCCGAGGCGCGTCCGCCGCCCGCGGCTTGCCGAACAGGTTCCACGCCCCGCCGCCCTGGGCGTGAAGCGCGGGGCCGCCGCCGAAGCCCTTGGCCGCCAGCAAGCCGCCCCCGAACCCCACCACCAGCGCCAAGACCGCCGCCGCCAACGTCCGATTCATTGTCATGCCCTCTTAAGGCGGAGGGAAGCCCAACCAGGCCGGGCGGTCAATCGCCTATCCCTCCCTCCCCTTTATGGGGAGGGACGATCGCGAAGCGATCTGGGTGGGGCTGTCGGATACTCTCCGGCCTCGCGGGTTTCCGCACACTTCCCCACCCTGACGGCTCCGCCGTCTGTCCCTCCCCATGAAGGGGAGGGAGGAAAATTAAAGCGCCCCTTAACCCTCTCGCGGCCAGGATCGCGGCGGTAAGCTGGCAACCGAATCCTGGAGAAAGCGGGAATGGCGAGAGTGGCGCGGCGCCGGGGGATGGCGCGGCTTTGGGATCGGGCGCGCGCCGCCTGGGCCCACTCCGGGGCGGCGCGGTTTCGTGGGGCGCTGACCGCCGCCGCGGGCGTAGCCCTGGGCCTGGTCCTGGCCGGCTACCACGCCGGCGACCCCAGCCTGAACGCCTCAAGCAGCGGCCAGCCGGCCAACTGGCTGGGCGTCCCCGGCGCGAACGTCGCCGACATCGCCGTCCAGACCCTGGGCCTCGCCGCCTGGGCGATCGCCCTGATCCTGACGGTGGGCGGGATAGCGCGCCTCTTCGAACCCGATCCGGCGTCGTCGCCGCGCCACCTGGGTTCACGCGCCCTGGCAGCGGCCCTGGGC
>JACDGF010000052.1 GCA_013815405.1 Caulobacteraceae bacterium
GGTTCGCCTGCGCGCGACGCCGAGCCAGGGCGGCCGGTCCGGCGCGGGCCGGCGCCGCAACGTCGCCGGCGTCTTCGCCGTCGCGTCCCGATGGCGCACCCGGATCGAGGGGCGGCGTGTGCTCTTGATCGACGATGTCCTGACCACAGGGGCGACCGCGGAAGGCTGCGCGCGGGCCCTCAAGGCGGCCGGGGCGAGCGGCGTGGACGTCGCGGTGATCGCGCGCGTGAAAGAACTCGCGGGGCGCCCTATATGACGGAGCCTTCGCCGGTCGGCGTTCCCGCCGACGTCCCATGAAACGCCATGGCCCAAGTCACCCTCTACACCCGCCCCTTTTGCGGCTTCTGCGCCCAAGCTCTTTCGTTGTTGAGCGAAAAGGGCGCCGAGGTCATCGAGATCGAGGCCGGTTTCGATCCGGACAAGCGGCGCGAGATGGTCAGCCGCTCCGGGGCCAGCACCTTCCCCCAGATCTTCGTCGGTGAAACCCACATCGGCGGCTGCGACGAACTCATGGAACTCGACCGGCTGGGCAAGCTCGACGCCATGCTCGAGGCTTGAAGCGTGAAGGTCGGCCTGGTCCAGTTGCGCACACCGGCTTCGCAAGCGGCGGCCCTGCGCCATGCCGAGCCCCTGATCCGGCAGGCGGCGAGCGGCGGAGCCGACCTGATCCTGACGCCGGAGAGCAGCAATCTCTTCCAGGGCAATCGGGCCCGCCTGTTCGAACGCTTGGCTCCGCCGGAGGCCGACGAAGCCGTCGTGGGCCTGCGGGCGCTGGCCGCCGAGCTCGGCGTCTGGCTGTTGATCGGCTCGGCGATGGTCAGGCGCGAAGACGGCAAGGCCGCCAACCGGTCCATGCTGATCGACCCCGCCGGCGCGGTCACGGCCGCCTACGACAAGATCCATATGTTCGACGTCGACCTGCCCACGGGCGAGCGGTACCGGGAATCGGCCAGCTACGAGCCGGGCGACCGGGCGGTCGTCGCCACGGCCGCCGGCGCGGTTCTGGGCCTGAGCGTCTGTTACGACCTGCGCTTCCCCGCCCTCTATCGGGCGCTGGCTCGCGGCGGCGCCGAGATCCTGACGGCGCCGTCGGCCTTCACCCGGCCTACCGGCGCCGCCCATTGGGAGCTCCTTCTGCGCGCCCGGGCGATCGAGACCGGGTCTTTCATCCTCGCGCCGGCCCAGGGCGGAACCCACGAGGACGGGCGGGCCACCTGGGGCCGATCGATGGCTGTCTCGCCGTGGGGGAGGGTCCTGGCCGCCTCCGCCGACGACGCGCCGGGCGTGCTTTTGGTCGACCTCGATTTGGCGCAAGTGGGCGAGGCGCGCCGGGCAATACCGGCGCTGGGGAACGCGCGGGCGTTCGCCGGCCCATGATCCGCCCATGATCCGCTACGCCCTCGTCTGCGAGCACGGCCACCCCTTCGAGGGATGGTTCGGGGCCTCGGCCGACTTCGACGACCAGTCCGCGCGCGGGCTGCTCGCCTGCCCGTCCTGCGCCTCCCAGGCGATCAGGAAGCAGATCATGGCCCCGGCCGTCTCGGGGACCCGGGCGGTGGAACCGCCCGAGGCGAGCGCCAGGATGCGCGCGATGATGACGAGGGCGGTCGGCGACGTCCGCCGGCATGTGGAAGCGAATTTCGACTATGTGGGCGATCGCTTCGCCGACGAGGCCCGCTCCATCCACGAAGGCCGGGCCGAGGACCGCGGAATCTATGGCGAGGCCACGCCGATCGAGGTCAAGGCCCTGATCTCCGACGGAGTCCCGGTGGCGCCCCTGCCGCCGGAACCACCGAAGAAGACGGAGGTGAACTAGGCCCGGGCGTTCGAGGTCGGCCCGAACCGATCGGTCGCCCGCCTATTTGAATACGTACCGCAACTGCACGCCGACGCCGTCGGTGGAACGGTCGAACTGGGTGTTCGCCGTCGGATCGGCGGGGAAGACGTTGGTGTTGCGGTCGTGGAATTCGTGGCGATAGCTGACCGACCCCACCAGGGCGTTGGGGACGAAATGGACGTTGAGCGCGACGTTGACGTCCTGGTAGTCGCCCAGCTGAGCGATGTGCTCGACGCCCGTGGCGCCGTTGACCACCCGGGGGTCGCCATTGAAATTGTAGTCCGCGCCGACGTTCACGGACAATCGGTCGTTCAGCCGCGCCTGGGTCTGCAATCCGACGGAGGGAACCCAATAGTCGGTGGTGTGGACCGTTGCCCCGGTGGTCGTGTTGTCCAGGGTGCTGTTGCCGTAGTAGTGGCCGGTGGCGTCCGCGCGGATGGTGAAGAAGCGGGTTTCGCGACCGAGGGCGGCCCCGAAATCGACCGCCGGCCCACCCCTGGCGACGCTCGCGTCCTCCGTCCCGCTGGCGGTCTTGTTGGAGAAAACATCCGGCGAATAGGAACCGAACAGGTCCAGGCTCATCGGGTGGGCGCGCTGGTCGATCGCCCGCCAGGTGAGGCCAAAGGTCGGATCCTCGAAGCCGCTCTGGTTGGTGTCGCGGATGCCGCCGGGGGCGTCCAGCCGGGTATGGCCGTCGAAGCCATAGGCGATGCCGACGTTCAGCGCGATATCGTCGGTCACACCGTAGGAGAACCCCTGATGAAAGGTGCTGAGGGTGTGGCGGCGGGATTCGACATCGGCGCCGACGGAGTCGAAGACGTGGCCGTCGGTGCGCTCATAGGCATAGCCGCTCTGGCCGTAGAACTGGCCCTGGAGCGGCAGGAAGGTCGGATCGCTGAGGATCCGGTCCCCGATCGGGGTGAAGTCCTGCGCCGAGGCGCCGATAGGGATCGCAACCGCGGCGGCGGCGGCGAGGGATAGGCGGATAACCGAACGCTTACTCATAACAAGGCACTCCTGCTACAGTGGAACTGAGCGGGAGAGGCGTCCCGAAAGTGGGCGTTACGAGGGCTCGAGCCGCCACGGTTCGAACATCATCGCCAGATCGGGCGTCAAAGGCGGTCGGCGAGCGATCAATAGTGTCGTGTGTGGTCGGTTTACAACAACCGCCGGAGCGCGCCGGGTCAGGTCGCCGAAGGAACGATGGTCATCATATAGTTGACCTTGCTGTCGGCCGACCGCGACCAGCGTCCGGCCAGCGGATCGAAGGCCATGCCGAAGGGACCCGCGACCTCAAAGTCCTGGCCGGCCAGGAAGCCGCGCAGTTCGGCGGGGGTGATGAACTTGCGCCAGTCGTGCGTGCCGACCGGCGCCCAGCGCAGGACGTATTCGGCCGCGATCTTGGCCAGGGCCAGGGATTTGAGGGTGCGATTGAGCGTGGCGACGATCATCAGCCCGCCCGGCGCCAGCAGGCGCGCGCAATCGCGCAGGAAGACGCCGGGGTCGGCGACATGCTCGATGACCTCCATGGTGAGGACGAGATCGAAGGGCGCCTCGCCGCCGGCCAGAAGGTCCTCGGCCGTGGTCGCCCGGTAGTCGATCGCGAGCTCGCCTTGGGCGGCGTGGGCGCCGGCGACGGCGATGTTCCGAGGCGAGGCGTCGACGCCGGTGACGGTGAAACCCAGCCGCGTCATCGGCTCGCAAAGGAGTCCTCCGCCGCAGCCGATATCGAGCAGCCGCAGGCCTTTGAACGGCGCCCTCGCGCTGGCATCCCGGGCGAACCGCTTCAGCGCCTCGCCGCGGATGAAGGCGAGGCGCACCGGATTGAGCCTGTGCAGGGGCGCGAACGCGCCATGGGGATCCCACCACGCCCCGGCGATGGCGGAAAACCGCGCCACGTCGGCGGGATCGATGCTGGAGGGGTTCGCCGAAAGGGTCACGAGCGTGTGCTGAACCCCGCGGCGCGGGCGGTCAACGCCCATGGGCGCCTGACGGCGCCGATACGGCGCGCCGAAGCCACCGTGAGCCATCCCGCCTCTATCGACGCCGGCCTTGGTTCGCTAAAACCGCCCCTCGCGCGAGAGGGGGGCAGGCTTTTGTCACGGCTGGTGATGAAGTTTGGCGGCACCTCGCTGGCCGACCTGGAGCGCATCCGCCGCGTCGCCGCCCTGGTGGCGGCCGAAGCCGCGCCTGGCCGGGGCTTGGCCGTGGTGGTCTCGGCCATGGCCGGCAGAACCAATGAGCTGGTGGCCTGGACCGATGGCGCGGGCGCGTCGGCGCCAGGCCTCATCCCCTCGGACGACGAATATGACGCCGTGGTCGCTTCCGGCGAACAGGTGACGGCGGGGCTGCTGGCCATGACCCTGCGCAACATGGGCCTCGCCGCGCGTTCGTGGCTGGCCTGGCAAATACCCATCGTCACCGACGACGCCCACGGCCGTGCGCGGATCGACGACATCCCGCCTGGGAAGCTCGGCCAGGCGCTGGATGGTGGAGAGATCGCCGTGGTCGCGGGCTTCCAGGGGGTCACGCGCGGCGGGCGCCTGGCGACCTTGGGCCGGGGCGGGTCGGACACCACCGCGGTGGCCATCGCCTCGGCGCTGAGGGCCGAACGCTGCGATATCTACACCGACGTCGATGGCGTCTACACCACCGATCCGCGCATCGAATCCAAAGCGCGGCGGCTCCCGGCGATCTCCTACGAAGAGATGCTCGAAATGGCATCCCTGGGGGCCAGGGTTCTGCACACGCGATCCGTCGAGCTGGCCATGGCCCACGGCGTCCGGGTCCGGGTGCTGTCGAGCTTCGCCGAACCGGGAGGGACGCCGGGCGAGGGCACCATCGTCTGCGACGAGGAGGACATCGTGGAAAAGCGGATCGTGAGCGGCGTGACCTACAGCCGCGACGAGGCCAAGATCAGCCTGTTCGGCCTGCCCGATCATCCGGGCGTGTCTTCGGAGATCTTCGGGCGCCTGGCCGACGCCGACGTCAACGTCGACATGATCGCCCAGAGCCACGCCCGAGGCGAAGGGGCGGCGAACATGGAGTTCACCGTCTCCAAGCGCGACGCCGCCCGGGCGGTAGAGATCGTCCGCGCCGCCCAGGGCGCCATCGGCTTCGACGAGGTGGCCGTGGACGAGGATGTCGCCAAGGTCTCGGTGGTCGGGGTGGGCATGCGAAGCCACGCCGGCGTGGCGAAGACGATGTTCGGGGCCCTCGCCGAAAAAGGGGTCAACATCCAGGTGATCTCCACCTCCGAGATCAAGATCAGCGTGCTGATCGACGCCGCCTACACCGAGCTGGCGGTGCGGGCATTGCATGCGGCGTACGGGCTGGACCGGGTGTGAAATTTAACGCCCATGTGGGCTGCGGTCTTTTCCTCTTTTTCCGTCATCACCGGGCGGAAGTTCCGGTGATCCATGATCGACCGGCCTGGAATGGCCGCGCGGCGCGGCCACGGTTTGCTTCAGAGTTCATGGGTGGCCGGGAACAGGGCCCGGCTATGACGTTGGAAAAGGCAACTCCGGTCGCGCGAACCGGCGAGCCAATAAGAATGAGGCCCGAGGCGGCTCAAGTTACGTGCGCCCTCAAACCGCCTCGACGCACATGGCAACCCCCATGCCGCCGCCGACGCAGAGGGTGGCGAGGCCTTTCTTGGCGCCCGAGCGCTTCATCTCGTGGACCAGGGTGGTGAGGATGCGGGCGCCCGAGGCGCCGATGGGGTGACCGATGGCGATGGCGCCGCCGTTGACGTTGACCTTGGCGGGGTCGAGGCCCAGTTCGCGAACGACGGACAAGGATTGGGCGGCGAAGGCCTCGTTGGACTCGATCAGGTCCAGGTCATCGACCTTCCAGCCCGCCTTTTCCAGGGCCTTCCGGGTGGCGGGGATGGGGCCCGTGCCCATGATCTCCGGCTCGACGCCGGCGTGGGCCCAGGAGGCGATGCGGGCCAGGGGCTTTAGGCCCCGCCTGGCGGCCTCGTCGGCGCTCATCAGCACCACGGCGGCGGCGCCGTCGTTGAGCCCCGAGGCGTTGGCGGCGGTCACCGAACCCTCCTTGGCAAAGGCGGGGCGCAGGCCGCTGATTCCTTCATAGGTGACGCCGTGGCGAATGAATTCGTCCTGGTCGACCACGGTGTCGCCCTTGCGGCCCTTGATCGTCACCGGAGCGATCTCGCCGGAGAATCGCCCGGCCTTCTGGGCGGCCTCGGCCTTGTTCTGCGAGCCCACGGCGAAGCGGTCCTGGTCCTCGCGGGTGATCTGCCAGCGGGCGGCGATGTTCTCGGCGGTCTGGCCCATGTGGTAGCCGTGGAAGGCGTCCCACAGCCCGTCCTTGATCATGGTGTCGACGAAGCCCAGGTCGCCCATCTTCTGGCCGGACCGCATGTGGGCGGCATGGGGAGACTGGCTCATGCTCTCCTGGCCTCCGGCGACGACTATGTCCGCGTCGCCGGCGGCGATCTGCTGGGCGCCCAGGGCAATGGCCCGCAGGCCCGAGCCGCAGAGCTGGTTGACGCTCCAGGCGGGGCTCTCCACCGGCACGCCGGCGTTCACCGCGGCCTGACGGGCGGGGCCCTGGCCAGCGCCCGCCTGCAACACCTGGCCCATGATCACCTCATCGACGTCGGCGGGCGCGATGCCGGCCCGCTCGATGGCGGCCTGGATGGCGACCTTGCCCAGGTCATGGGCGGGGACGCCAGCGAGCGCGCCGTTGAAGGAACCCACGGCGGTCCGGGCCGCGGAAACGATGACGATGTCGCTCATGGCGATCAGCTCCGATAGGGAAGGCCGTGCGGCCGAGCGTTTCTCTAGCCCAATCGAGCGGCCGCCGTCACCCCGCCCGTTTCGTCGCGCCTCCTCGAAAACCTGCTATAGGCGCCCCCGATCAACCCGAGAGCGCCCTCACAGGACACCCATGCCGACGCCAGGGCTCGCCATACGCGGACCGCGCAGCCTGCTTCGGCAGATCCGCGAGGCCATGGCCGGGGTGGGCCCCACCCAGGCCAAGCTCAACATGGTGGTGCGCACGATCGCCGTTTCCATGGTCGCCGAGGTGTGCACCATCTATCTGCGCCGGGCCTCGGGCGAGATGGAGCTGTTCGCCACCGAAGGCCTCGATCCGGGCGCGGTGCATGTCACGCGCCTGAAGGCCGGCGAAGGCTTGGTGGGCGAGATCATGCGCACCGGCCGGCCGCTCAACCTGTCCGACGCGCCCAGTCATCCGGCCTTCTCCTACCGGCCGGAGACGGGAGAGGATCCTTTCCACGCGATGTTGGGCGTCCCCCTCCTGCGCGGCGGTCGGGCGATCGGCGTGCTGGTGGTGCAGAACCGGACCAGCCGGATCTACGCCGAGGACGACGTCGAGGATCTGCAGATCATCGCCATGGTCCTGGCCGAAATGGTCGCGGCCGGCGACCTGCTCTCGCGCGAGGAACTCAAGGACGTCGAGATCGCGCCGCGACGGTCCGAGCGGCTGAAGGGCGCGAAGTTCGCCGACGGCCTGGCCTTCGGTGTGGCGGTGCTGCACGAGGCCCCGGTGGCCGTGGGCCGGTTGCTCTCCGACGACGCCGCCGCCGAGGAGGCCCGCCTCGCCGCCGCGATCACCGGCCTGCAGACGCAGATCGAGGCCATGCTCGACGGGCACTCAGGTGTCCTGGGCGCCTCCTACGACGTCCTGGAGACCTATAAGATGCTGGCTCACAGCCGATCCTGGAATCATTCCCTTCAGGAGGCGGTGCATTCGGGGCTGACCGCGGAGGCGGCGGTGGAGCGGGTGCGCTCCGAACACCGGGCGGGCATCGGCCAGGCGCGGGACCCCTACCTTCGCGAACGCGTCCACGATCTGGAAGACCTCAACGACCGCTTGCTGCGCCATCTGGCGGGAGATGGCGGCAAGTCCCGGAGCCTGCCCGACGACGCCATACTGATCGCCCGCAACCTCGGCCCCGCCGACCTGCTGGAATACGACCGGACCAAGCTCAAGGGATTGCTGCTGGAGGAGGGGTCCTCGGCCAGCCACGCCGCCATCGTCGCCCGCGCGCTGCAGATTCCCTGCGTCGGGCGCATCGCCGGCCTGCGCGACCGGGTCAGCGAGGGCGATCCGGTGATCGTCGACGCCGAGATCGGAGAGACCTATCTGCGCCCGCGCTCCGACGTGGTGAAGGCGGTCACGGCGCGCATCAAGGTCCGCGCCGAGCGCCGGGCCGGCTTCGCCAAGCTTAGGGACACCCCGGCCTTCACCCGCGACGGTGCGAAGATAGCCCTGCTGATGAATGCCGGCCTGGCCATCGATCTCGACATATTGGCCGAGACCGGCGCCGAGGGGATCGGTCTCTTCCGCACCGAATTCCAATTCATGGTTTCCGAGGACCTGCCCCGGTTCAACGCCCAGGCCGACCTCTATGGACGCGTGATGAACGCGGCCGGCGCCCTGCCGGTCACCTTCCGCACCCTCGATCTGGGCGGGGACAAGGTGCTGCCCTATCTGCAAGCCGAGCGGGAGGACAACCCGGCCCTGGGCTGGCGCGCGGTGCGCATGGGCCTGGACCGTCCGGCCCTGCTGCGCATGCAGCTGCGCGCCCTGATCGCCGCGGTAGCCGGGCGGCCCCTGCGGGTCATGTTCCCCCTGGTCGCCACCGTCGAGGAATTCCGCCTCGCCCGGGCCATGGTGGATCGCGAGGTCGCCTGGGCGTTGCGCCGCGGCCGGCCCGCCCCTTCGCGCCTCGATGTCGGCACCATGATCGAGGCGCCCTCGCTTTTGTGGCACCTCGACGCCCTGCTCCCCATCGCCGACTTCGTGTCGGTCGGCACCAACGACCTGATGCAATATCTGTTCGCCGCCGACCGCGGCAATCCCAGGGTCTCCGACCGATACGATCCTCTGTCCCCCCCGGCCCTGCGCGCCCTCAAGGCGATCGAGGAAGCCTGCGCGCGGACGGCGACCCCGGTTTCGGTGTGCGGCGAAATGGCCGGGCGGCCTCTGGAGGCCTTCGCCCTGGTGGCCCTGGGCTTCGAGGCCCTCTCCATGCCGCCGGCCGGGATCGGGCCGGTCAAGCAGATGGTGCTGTCCTGCGATCGGGGCGCGGCGAGCCGCGGGCTCGACGGCCTTCTGGCGAGCTCCGCCGGCTCGATACGCCAGGATATCGAGGCCCTGGCCCGAAAGCTCTATATCGCCGCCTAGGCCGTTGAATCCACGCCGTTCCGCTGCTAACGCGGGCGTCCGGTCGCGCGCCGCGGCCGAAATCCCGGAACGCTCGGCGATGCCGCTGGAAAAGGGCACGGTCGGACACACCTCAGGCGTCGCGCCGCTTGGCGCGACCCTGGCTTCCCTGCGGCCGGTCAAGGTGGTGCTCCCGGACGATGGGGATGTCGGCGCGGCCCTGCGCGGCGCGCGCGAGACCTTGGGCCTGGAGGTGGAAGATATCGCCCTTGTGACCCGGGTTCGCGCCGCCGACCTCGCCGCCATCGAAGCGTTCGATCTGGGCGCCCTGCCCTCGCGGCCGTTCGCCGTCGGCTATGTCCGCGCCTACGCCCGGGCGCTGGGCCTGGACGCCGAAGCGGTGGTGGCCCGCTTCAAGGCCGAGGCGCCGCCGCCCGATGGCGACCTGCGTGCGCCTGCGGGCCTTGGCTACTACACGCCCCGCCGCTGGCGCTGGCTCGCTATCCTGGCTCTGGTGGTTGTCGCGGCGGTGGTGGCGTGGAATTTGAGCCGGCGGGCGCGGATCGCCCCGCCTCGCCCCCATGCCACCTTGGCCGTTCCGCGCCTCGGGCGCCCGGTCGGGGCGC
>JACDGF010000512.1 GCA_013815405.1 Caulobacteraceae bacterium
GGGCGTCGTCGGGGTGGCGGCCGACGGGGGTGTTTCGCCGGTGTAGCGGGTGGCCGGCGCCGTCGTCACCCCCGGGTTCATCGGCTCGCCCGGCTGCGGCGCGGGCCCCCGCGCCCAGGCGCTGGCGGCCAGAAGAGTGGAGGCGGCGGCTCCAAAGGCCAATTGCCTTAGTGACATGAATGCTCTCCCAAAGATCGGGGCGGGCGGTCCCGCCGGTTGGCCCACGCAAATCAAACCCCTCACGGCGCGTTTTGTTTCGCGCGGGGGGAAAACGCTCCCGCCCTTGGAACGCGAGAAGCCTTCGCGGATTTGGCCTGTCGAGTTTCACCCCCACCCAAGGAACACGACCCATGGCGACCAGCAAGACGACCAAGTCCCGACGGGCGGCGGCCCGCAAATCCGGCGCGCCGCAAGACGCCGTCGCCCTGCTCAAGGCTGACCACAAGGAGGTCGAGGGCTGGTTCGACGACTATGAGGATCTTACCAGCAACGCCGAAAAGTCCGCCCTGGCCGGCAAAATCTGCGCCGCCTTGAAGGTCCACACCCAGATCGAGGAGGAGATCTTCTATCCCGCCGCGCGCCAGGCGACGACGGATGACGACCTCATCGACGAAGCGGTGGTCGAACACGCCGGGGCCAAGGATCTGATCGCCCAGATCGAGGGCATGAAGGCCGGCGACGACCTCTACGACGCCAAGGTCAAGGTGTTGGGCGAACAGATCAAGCACCACGTCAAGGAAGAGGAGGAAGAGCTCTTCCCTGAAGCCCATCGGGCCAATATGGACCTGGTCGAACTGGGCGCGCGTATGGCCGCCCGCAAGAGCGAGTTGAAGGCCCAACTCGGAGTCTAGATTTGACGAGGCGCGTTTGAAGCGAAAACCCGCCGTTTCGGGCGAAACCATCGCCGAGACCGTGACCTTGGCCAAGGAGCGCCAGCGCGCCTATGAGGCCCGCCGCCGCGCCTGGGCCAAGGCCGTCGGCCGCCCCTATACCCGCGACCACGACCCGCGCCCCCCTCCTGGAGAACTGGATGCGGCGGCGGAGGAGTAAGCGGACGGCGCGGCGCCCGCCGAGAATTTGACATCCCCGGCCCCCCCGCGTTTCCTGCCGACGCCATGTCCGCGCTCTCCTCACCCCCGCGCCTGGCTTTCGTCGCCAGCGATCGGCCCGAGGCGATGGAGGCGCGCACGCGGCTGGCCGCCCTTCACGGCGACCTGCCCGAGGAAGCGGCGGATGTGGTGGTGGCGCTGGGGGGCGACGGCTTCATGCTCGAGGTCCTGCATCGCAACCTCGCCACCCGCCGGCCGATCTACGGCATGAACCGCGGGTCGGTGGGATTCCTGATGAACGACTACGGCGAGGCCGATCTCGCCCTGCGCATCGCCGCCGCCGAACAGGCCGTCATCCACCCGTTGAGCATGATCGCGCTCGACGCCTCCGGCGCGGAGCACCGCGCCCTTGCGATCAACGACGTCAGCCTCCTGCGCGAGACGCGCCAGACCGCCAAGCTGCGCATCCTGATCGACGGGCGCCCGCGCCTGGAAGAGCTGATCTGCGACGGCGTCCTGGTCTCGACCCCCGCCGGGTCGACCGCCTACAACCTTTCCGCTCACGGCCCGATCATCCCGATCGACGCCCAGGTGCTGGCCCTGACCCCGATCAGCGCCTTCCGCCCCAGGCGCTGGCGCGGCGCGCTGCTGTCGCACAAGGCGCGGGTCACCTTCGAGGTTCTGGAGCCGGACAAGCGGCCGGTGAGCGCGGTGGCCGACAACGTGGAGGTGCGCGGGGTCGTGGAGGTCGAGGTGGTGGAGGATCGCGCCATCGCCCTGACCATGCTGTTCGACGCCGGCCGCAGCCTGGAGGAGCGCGTCCTGGCCGAACAGTTCTCGGTGTGACGCGGCGATGCGCGAGGCGAAGACTTCGTCGCCGCCGACGACGGCCACGGCGGCGTGAGCATCACCGACACCGCTTCGACGGCCGCCGCCCCGCATCGCCTCGTCGCCGCCATGGCCAGTCTGCTTG
>JACDGF010000513.1 GCA_013815405.1 Caulobacteraceae bacterium
GCTCAACGCCCAGATCGCCTTCGTCGAGACCGGCCAGATCCGCGCGGTCTGGCCACAATACAGCGGCGGGCCGGTGCGGGTGGAGGTGGTGGCCCACTGCCGCTTGAGCGAGACCGCCGGCGAATTCTACGGCGTCGCCCGCCGGGTGATGACCGGGGCCAACATGGACCTGCGCTTCCAGCTCCTGGACGCGTGAGGGGGCGCCCGTCTATGACGGCGCCATGGCGAAAAGTGGAAACGACGCGGATGCCCTGATCATCGGCGGCGGGCACAACGGGCTCACCTGCGCCTTCTACCTGGCCCGGGCCGGGCTGAAGGTGACGGTGCTGGAGCGCCGGGGCGTCGTCGGCGGGGCGGCGGTCACCGAGGAATTCCACCCCGGCTTTCGCAACTCCGTCGCCGCCTACACCGTCAGCCTGCTCAATCCCAAGGTCATCGCCGATCTCGACCTGCACGGCCACGGCCTGCGGATCGTCGAGCGGAAGGTCGCCAACTTCCTGCCCCTGAACGACCGCGACCATCTCCTGACCGGCGAGGGCCGCACCGCCGCCGAGGTGGCCAGGTTCTCGAACCGGGACGCCGGGCGCCTCGGCGCCTATGGCGAGCGCCTGGACGCCATCGCCGACGTCCTGCGCGGCATCGTGCTCGAGGCGCCGCCCAACCTCGTCCAGGGCGGCTGGCGCGCGGCCCTGCCGGAGCTCATCCGGGCGGCGGGCCTGGGCCGGCGCATGGGGCGCCTCGGTCTCACCGCCCAGCGTGACCTCCTGGCCCTCTTCGCCCAGTCCGCCGGCGACTGGCTCGACGGCTGGTTCGAGAGCGACCCGATCAAGGCCGTGCTCGGTTTCGACTCCATAGTCGGAAGTTATGCGAGCCCCTACACGCCGGGCTCCGCCTATGTCCTGCTGCACCACGTCTTCGGCGAGGTGAACGGCAGGAAGGGGGCCTGGGGCCACGCCGTCGGCGGCATGGGCGCGATCACGGGGGCCATGGCCCGGGCCTGCGCCGCCAAGGGCGTGACGATCACCACCGACGCGGCGGTGCGCGAGGTGCTGGTGGACAAGGGCCGCGCCGTGGGCGTGGTCACCGATACCGGCGAGACCCTCCGCTCACGCATCGTCGTCTCCAACCTCCATCCCCGGTTGCTGTTCCAGAAACTGGTCGACCCCGCCGTCCTGCCGGCCGACTTCCGTGAGCGGATCGACCGCTACCGCAGCGGCTCGGGCACCTTCCGCATGAATGTCGCCCTGTCGGAGCTGCCGCGCTTCTCCTGCCTGCCCGAGCCGGGCGATCACCTCACCGCCGGGATCATCATGGCCCCCAGCCTCGCCTATATGGACCGCGCCCACGCCGACGCCCGCGCCTTCGGCTGGTCCAAGGCCCCTATCGTGGAGATGCTGATCCCCTCGACCCTGGACGACACCCTGGCCCCGCCCGGCCGCCACGTGGCCAGCCTGTTCTGCCAGCATGTGCAGCCGCAACTCTCCGACGGCCGCTCCTGGGACGACCATCGCGAGGCCGTCGCCGACCTGATGATCGATACCGTCGAGGGTTTTGCCCCCGGCTTCAAGGCCTCGGTGCTCGGCCGCATGGCCCTCACGCCCTTCGACCTGGAACGCACCTTCGGGCTCGTCGGCGGGGACATCTTCCACGGCAAGCTGGAGCTCGACCAGCTGTTCTCCGCCCGCCCGGTCCTCGGCCACGGCGCCTACCGCGCGCCGATCCCCGGCCTCTACCTCTGCGGCGCCGGAACCCACCCCGGCGGCGGCGTCACCGGCGCCCCCGGCCACAACGCCGCGCGCGAGATATTGAAGGATCTGGGACGGCGGTAGGGTGGTCCGCCGACCGTTCATCGCCGTCTACATGCTGACCAATCGCAAGCACGGAACCTTGTACATCGGCGTCACCGCCGACCTCATCGCCCGAGTCGGCCAGCATCGGGAGCACCGGGTTCCCGGCTTCACCGCGAAATACGGCCTGCACCGGCTGGTCTGGTTCGAACGGCACGAGACGATCATC
>JACDGF010000053.1 GCA_013815405.1 Caulobacteraceae bacterium
GAGCGCGGGATCGCCTGGCTCGACGCCGCCGGAACCACCCACCCGGCCCTCGCCGCCGCCGTCCGCCTGGCCGCCGCCGCGCGGCGGGGGTGATAGCCCTCTCAATCAGCGGGATTCGCGCCGAGCCCGGCCCCCTCCACCCCTTCTCTCCTCCCCCTCCCCCAGAGGGGGGAGGAGAGAAGAAACAGGAACGTTCTCTTCCCCCTCCGGGGGAAGTACCGGCGAAGCCGGGGAAGGGGGCTCTATCCGTGCCCCCCCTATTCCGCTTCGCCCCACAGGCGGCGCAGGTTGTTGCGGACGTATTGGAAGCGGGTGCGGTTTTCCCAACTCATCTTGAGGCCTTCCAGCGCCGCCACCTCGTCGAGGTTGTAGAGCATGTCGCGGTTGGCGGGATCGGGGATCATGCTTTCGATGAAGGTCAGGCCCACCAGACGCTCCCCCGACGTCACGGGCCGCACCTCATGCAGGGTGTTGGAGGGATAGACCACGGCCGAACCCGCCTCGCCCTTGAAGGCCAGGGCGCGCGCGCCGAGCTGGATCGAAAGCTCGCCGCCCCCGTAGGCGGCCGGCGCGGCGATGAACAGGGTGCAGGAGAGGTCCGAGCGCAGGGGCCGCGGCCCCACGGGCAGGAACGCCGCGTCGGAATGGAGGCCATAGGCCATGCCCGGCGCGTACCTGGCCAGCATCGGCGGGGCGATCATCCGGGGAAAGGCGAAGTTGCGGAACCCCTCGCTGCGCTGGAGGGCCATGGCCATCAGCCTGGACGCCTCGGCGTGGGCCGGATCGGCGTGGTCGATCTGCAGGTTGTTCTTGACCTTGGAGTGGGGGCT
This sequence comes from Caulobacteraceae bacterium, assembly GCA_013815405.1. Taxonomy (GTDB): domain Bacteria; phylum Pseudomonadota; class Alphaproteobacteria; order Caulobacterales; family Caulobacteraceae; genus Acaudatibacter. The sequence goes on from JACDGF010000053.1 coordinate 831, forward strand.
CGACAGGCGCCCCTCGGCGAACTTCGCCCCCGCCGCCAGGGCCGCGAGCCGCGCCACCTCGTCGGGCTCCAGCAGATCGGGCAGTTCAAGGAACATCGCGGCGCCTCCCCTTGGAAGCCGGAGCGCGCGCGCCCCGCCCCGTTCCTTACAGGAAAGGGGTCCGCGCCATCAATCGCGGCGGCGTCCCGGTGGGTCGGCGGGGTTGGCTAACGCGGTAAACGACATTGTCCGCGTTTGTAATGTTGTTTCATAGGTAAAGACGAGCACATTGCGACAGGAATGCGACATGAGACGGTCTACGCCGTCTATAATAGGGATGACCGGTTGACGGATACAGTCCTGCGTCGATAACTGCCTCGTAACCGGGGGCTTTTCACTCGGCATTTTCACGCTTGGGGTCCGGTCTTCGCGCCCGGACCGTTCGAGCCCGTCCGGAGGATCGCGTTTGACCATGGTTACCCCTCGCGCCAGGCTTCTGGCTTCGTCGATGATCTCCGGCATGGCGATGGCGGGCCTTTCCGCCGCCGCGGCCTATGCGCAGGCCGCCGGGCCCGGTCCGGCGTCGGCCGCCGCGCCCGCCGATCAGGCCACCAGCGTGACGGAGTTCGTGGTCACCGGCTCGCGCATCCCCCAGCCGAACCTCACCAGCACCAGCCCGATCACCGTGGTGGGAACCGAGGAAGCCAAGCTCGAAGGCTCGGTGCGGGCGGAGGATCTGCTCAACAACCTGCCCCAGGTGTTCGCCGGCCAGGGCAGCATGATCTCCAACGGATCCTCCGGCACGGCGACGGTCGATCTGCGCGGGCTGGGCCCCGCGCGGACCCTGGTGCTGATCGACGGTCGCCGGGTGATGCCGGGCGACCCGGCCGTCCCGGTGACCGACCTCAACTTCATCCCCGAGCAACTCATCGACCGGGTGGAGGTCCTCACCGGCGGGGCGTCGGCGGTCTACGGTTCCGACGCCGTCTCCGGCGTGGTCAACTTCATCACTCTCAAGAACTTCGAGGGTGTCCGCCTGGATGCCCAGATCGGCGGCTATCAGCACGACAACGGCAACAAGACGATCCAGGACCTCAACAACGCCCGAAGCTTCGACCCGCCCACGGGGTCGATCTGGGACGGCCGCCAGACCAGCCTTGGAGCGATCCTCGGGGTGAGCAGCCCGGACGGCAAGGGAAATGTCGAAACCTACTTCGGCTACCGCAACATCCAGCCGATCCGCCAATCGGAGCGCGACTACAGCAACTGTTCGCTCGGCGACGCCGGCGCCGTCTTCCGCTGCGCGGGCTCCGGCACCACGCCCTATGGCCACATCATCAGCCAGGATCTGGCGGTGCAGAGCAAGACCTACAATTTCGTGGTCGACCAGACCGGCGCCGGCAACACCCTGCGCCCGATCCAGCCGACCGATGTGTTCAACTTCGCGCCACTGAACTACTATCAGCGTCCCGACGAGCAATATACGGCGGGCGCCTACGCGCACTATGAAGTCAATCCCCATGCCGACGCCTACATGCAGCTGATGTTCATGGACGACCACACGCGCTCCCAGGTCGCCCCCAGCGGCATCTTCGGCCAGACGTTCAACATCGCCTGCGACAGCCCGCTGCTTTCGGCCCAGGAGACCCAGACTCTGTGCACGGACGCCGGGCTGGACGCCGGCGACAAGGCCACGCTCAACATCCTGCGTCGCAACGTCGAGGGCGGCCCGCGGATCGAGGATCTTCGCCATACCGACTATCGCGTGGTCCTGGGGGTCAAGGGCGAGATCAACGCCGACTGGAACTATGACGCCTACGCCCAGATCGGCCGGGCCATCCTCGCCGAGGAATTCATCAACGACGTGTCCCTGCGGCGCACGGCCCAGGCCTTGGACGCCATCACCGACAAGGATGGCAATATCGTCTGCCGCGACCCCTCCGGCGGCTGCGTGCCCTATCTGGGGGTGTTCTCCTCGGCCGTCCCCTCGGCCGCCTCGCTCGCCTTCATCGGCGGCGCCGGCTTCCAGGAAGGCGCCACCACCGAAATGGTCGCCAGCGCCTCGGTGACCGGCAAGATCCCGCAGCTCAAGAGTCCGTGGGCCGAAGACGCCGTCGGCCTGGCCTTCGGCGGCGAATACCGCCAGGAGCAGCTCGATTTTCGAACCGACAACGAGTTCGACACCGGCGACCTGGCCGGCCAAGGGGGTCCCACCCACGGGGTGAACGGTTCCTATAGCGTCTATGAGGGCTTCGGCGAACTGCGCGCGCCCCTGATCCAGAACGCGCCGTTCGTCAAATCCCTCGGCTTCGAAGCCGGCTACCGCTATTCGCACTACAATATCGCCGGCGAGACCAACACCTATAAGGTGGCCGGCGACTGGCAGCCGATCGAGGACATCCGTTTCCGCGCCGGCTTCAATCGCGCGGTGCGCGCGCCCAACATCCTGGAGCTGTTCACGCCCAACACCGTGGTCCTGGGCCTCAACAACGACCCCTGCGCCGGCCCCGCCACCCAGCCGGGCTTTCCGACCGAGGCCCAATGCGCGAATTCGGGCGTCTCGGCGGCCCTCTACGGGCACATCGCCGCCAGCCCGTCGGGACAGTACAACAGCCTGGCCGGCGGCAGCACGGACCTCAAGCCGGAGGTGGCCAAGACCTTCACGATCGGCGGCGTGCTCACCCCGCGCATGCTCCCGGGATTCAGCCTGTCGGTGGACTATTTCCGGATCAAGGTCGACGGATTCATCCAGGCCCTGGACCCGAACATAACCCTGGCCCAGTGCATCAACACCGGAAACCCGTTCCTGTGCGGCTTCGTCCACCGGGCGCCGGGGAGCGGATCCCTGTGGCTCGGCACCAACGGCTTCGTGGCCGCGACCAATGTCAACGCGGGCTTCCTCAAGACCAGCGGCCTCGATTTCACGGCCGCCTATCGCCTCCCGCTCGCCAACCTCGGTTGGGAAAACGGCGGCAGCCTGTCGTTCGTCTATAGCGGCACCTATCTGCGCCAGCTGATCACCAGCCCGGCCACCCCCAACATCGACCCGGACACCGGCAAGGTCACCACCCAGTTCGATTGCGCCGGCCTCTACGGGCAGACGACCTGCGGCACGCCCAACCCGAAGTATCGCCATCACTTCCGCGTCACCTGGAGGACGCCGGTCGAAGGGCTGGAGGTCTCGGCGGCCTGGCGTTATTTCGGCGCCGTGGATTCGCAAACGACCTCGAGCAACCCGTATTTGAGCGACCCGGCCCATACGTTCGACGTGGACCGGCACATCGCGGCGCAGAACTGGTTCGACCTTTCGGGACAATGGCGGCTGAAAGACAAGCTGACGTTCCGGGCGGGCGTCAACAACATCTTCGACAAGGAGCCGCCGCTGGTGGGGTCCTTCACCGGAGGCTCCAACGGGTCCTTCAACGGCAACACCTATCCCCAGACCTACGACGCCCTCGGACGCTTCCTCTTCGTCGGCGCGACGGTGGACTTCTAGAGCCGTTCGGGAAGGCGCGGCTTGGAACCCTAAAGGACTCGTCAAGGAATAGGTGAATCATCGCTCGCCAAGGCGCGCGCGGTGATGTTCGTTCGGGCGTATGAAACGCGAAGGAGCCAAGAGGCCGGTGAAGGTCAACGCCTTGGCGCGAAGCGCGTTCTGTCTCCTTGGCTCCCCCCATCCGTCTTGGCGTTTCAAAGGGCCGTTCCGACACAACGCCATTTCGATCACCCGTTTCCCGCACGAGGCGGCGCCCGGCGATCTATCGACAAGGGCTGAACGGCCGGCGTTTTCCTCCCCATGGAGAGTTGCTAACGCGCCGCTTGGAACCTCGGAAACGACCCCAGGGGCGAGGCGTCGCCGCGCCGGAGTTCCGACGGCGTCAATCCCAGAACCTGGCGCATGCGGCGCGCCAGATGGCTCGGGTGGCAGAAGCCGCTTTCCAGCGCCGCCTGGCTGATCGACAGGCCGCCGTTCTCGATGAGGCCCTTCGCCCTCCGCACGCGCCGCTCGATCACATAGCGATGCAGCGGGCGCCGGACCGTCTGGCGAAACAGGACGCGGAAGTGGGACGGGCTGAGCCGGGTCAGTTCCGCCAAGTCGGCCAGACGCACCTCCCCATCGAGGCGCCCCTCGATGTAGTCGAGGGCCAGCCGCAGCTTGGGTTTCGACAGCCTGGCCCCCGACGGGATCGGCTCGGCGCAGCCATAAAGCTCCAGAATCCGGGCGGCCAGGGCCATGCCGATGCTGTCGATGAACAGCGGGTCGCTGGGGTGCTCGGCGCCCACCTCGCCCTTGAGCAACAGCCCCAGGCGAAAGATGCCGTCATCGCGTCGCTGCACCCGCGGCCCCGGGAGGCGCCGAGGCTCGCCGCGCGCCATGCCCCGGGCGGCGGCGGCCATGAGGTTCGGGTCGAGCCACACGCTCATCGTGGAAGTCGGGTCGTCGTCCTGCCACACGGACGCCGAGCCGGCCGGAACGAAGTCGATGTCGCCGCGGGTCTGGAGGCGCGTGTGATAAGTGTCGTCATGGCGACAGGTGACCCGCGCGGGCGCTCCCAGGTGGATCATCACGCGGTGTTCGGCGCGCGGCGCGTTCTCATACCGGCCGGGAGGATCGTCCATCACGCCGACCTCGAGGCCGCGCCAGTGGGCGCCGGCGGGCGGGACGGCCTCGCGATCGAGGGCAGGCGTCATGACGGGATCCCAACTACGCGCGCGCGGCCCATGCTCCGCCGACCTCTCCTTACCGCTCCACCGGCCAAGATGGGAGGCCCGCGGGGGGACTCAAAGGCCGAAGTCGAGCATCTCCGTTCGCCGTTGCCTCAGCCAGGTGTCGCCCAGCGAGACCTCCAGCCAGAGGCGATCGAAATACATCCGGACCATCGGCAGCGCCTCGGCCCTGGCCTGGACGGCGCCGTCATTGTCCTCGACCAGGCCGGCGTCGCGCAAAACCCGCACGTGGTGCGACACGGCCGGCCGGGTGATCGGCAGTTCGGACGCGAGGTCGCCCACCCGCCGGGGGCGCACCACGATGCGCTCGAAGATGTCGCGCCGGGTCGGCTCCGCCAACGCCTCCAGAACCGCGTCCAATTCCAGGGTCATGGTTTCCTCCCGCGCAGGCCCAGGGCGGCGGCGGCGGCCAGCAGGTCGGCGTATCGGCTCAGACCGGCCAGGCTCTCCGCGTCGACGCTATAGACATGGTGGCGATCACGCCGGATCAGCCGGGCTCGCCGAAGGCTTCGCAGGCGATGATGGATGTCGGGAATGGTCATGCCGGAGACGCGCGGCAAGCTGTCGCTCGCCGTCTGGGGTCTGCGCGCGACCCGCTCCAGGATCGTCCGCCGCCCCGGATCGCCAAGCAGGGTGAACGCCTGGCGAGCCCGGTCGATCTCGCCGTCCGACAACCCCATCAGGCCCCCGATCGCGCTGAGGTGGGCGCGCCGATCCAAGTCGATTTCCATTTCGTCGGAGGCCTCCATCCGCGCGCCGAACCTCGGCGAACGCACGTTCCCCATGCCATCCAGGGCGATTTTTCTCGCTCACGAACTGACGGGAAAGAGCACATTCTGACGAATGTTACCGGCGCGGCGCGACGGATTGACCGCCGGGCGCGCGCCTTCAGGAGAGATCCTGGCGGCGAGCCACTTCCGACGGCGTCCGCCCGAGCACCTGGCGCATGCGGCGGGCGAGATGGCTCTGATGGCAGAATCCGCTTTCCAGGGCGGCCTCGGCGATCGAGACCCCGCCGGCCTCGATCAAGGCCTTGGCGCGCCGGACGCGCCGCTCGATGACATACCGGTGGACCGGCCGGCGCACGGTCTGCCGGAACAGGAGCCGGAAGTGGGACGGGCTGACCTTGACCAGGTCCGCCAGGTCGGCGAGCCGGATATCGCCGCCCAGATGGGCTTCGATGTAGTCGAGGGTCAGCCGCAGTTTGGGGCTGGACAGGGTCGAACCCGGCGCGGGGCGTTCGGCGAGGCCGCAACGGTCCAGAAGCCGGGTGGCCAGGGCCAGGCCGAGGCTCTCGATGAACAGCGGGTCGCTGGGGTTTTCCGCCACCACCTCTTCCTTGAGCAGCAGGGCCAGCTGGAAAATCCGCGGGTCGCGCTTCTGAAATTTCGGCTCGACGATGCTTCGCCTGTCCGAGCGGGTCATGCCCTGGGCTGCGGCGGCGAGCAGGGAGGGGGAGATCCAGATGCTCATGGTCGATGTCGGATCGTCGTCCTCCCAAACCGCGGCGTATCCGGCCGGGACGACGTCGATGTCGCCGCGTGTCTGGACGCGCGCGTCGCCGAGATCGTCATAGAGGCATTTGACTCTCGCCGGCGCGCCCAGATGGATCATCAGCCGGTGATCCGCGCGCGGCGGGGCCTCGAACCGCCCCGGGGACGCATCCACGACATAGGCCTCGAGCCCGGGCCAACGCACCCGGCCCAACGGCCACACCCGCGATTCGCCCGCGAAATTCACGGCGAAGAAATCCTCCGGCTATCGGCCCTTCTTAATAGACTGATCTATCAAATTCTCAAGCTCGCCGGCCGGCGAATCTTTCGGCGGCGGTCAAAATGATCTATCGCGGCTGTCATGAAGGACCGCGCCGCGTCGATCGGAACCAAGGAGCGGTTGCTGCGCGCGGGCGAGCAGCTCTTCCGCACCCGGGGCTATGCGGGCGCGAGCCTGAAGCAGCTGACCCAGGCGGCGGGCGCGCCGTGGGGGTCCGCCTATCATTTTTTCCCCGATGGCAAGGAACAGCTGGGCGTCGAGGTCGTCCGCCAGGCGGGCGACTTCTACGGCGACGGTTGGCGGGAGAGCTTCGATCGCGCCGACGGTCCCGGAGACGCCATCGAAAGGGTCTTTCGCGCCGAGGCGCGGATCCTGGAGGCCAGCGACTACAGGAACGGCTGCCCCGTGGCGTCGGTCACGTTGGATACGGCCAGCACCAGCGAGGCGCTGCGATCGGCGTGCGCCAGCGCCTTCGAGGTCTGGCTGCGGGCCATCGAAGGGGGCCTTCGCAAGGCCGGGGCGTCGGACGGGGAGGCGACCGCCCTGGCGGGCTTCGTGCTTTCCGCCATCGAAGGGGCGATCGTGTTGAGCCGCGCCGCCAAGAGCCCGGCGCCGCTTTTGCAATCGGCGGCCTTCGTCCGGGAGGTCGTCGACCGCAGGGCGGAGGATTGGCGGGCGGCTAGAGCAAACCCCGTTCAGACGGAATCGTCTGAACGGGGATAATTTGCTCGAGAGTCAAAAGTGTAGAGCCTGATTCAGCGTCCGCATCTGTTCCGTGCAAACGCATCAGGCTCTAGGCCGAGACCCGCCGCTTCGCCATTAGCCAGGGCGTCAGCGCGACGATCAGGCCAAACAGGATCATCGCGCCGAGATTTTCCAGGAGGCTGGTGATGGAGGGCCGCGCCTTGAAGTGGGCGGCCGACAACGGGACGACGACGAAGGTCATCACCAGGAACACGCCCACGCCATAGAGAGCGCCGAAGCGGACCGGCCGGCGCGGCAGGGCCGGGATCCTCGCGGCGGCCAGGCCATAGATGGCGGCGATGATCAGCGACATGCCCCATTGCAGCAGGAGACCGACAGCCATGGTCGTCTCGCCCCCCTGGAAGGAGGCCTTGCCGAGCAGGCCGCTGGCGATGGCCTGAAGGATGACCCCGGGCCCGACGTGATTGATGATGGCGGCGGCGAAAATGTCGACGCTGCCGGCGACCAGCCCGCCGATGACGATGGCTTGAAACAGAGGGCCGACAGCGGCGCCGCCCGCCATGGAGGAAGGGGTCGCGCTTTGAGGTCTTGGCATCGGCGGCTCGCTTGTTCAGTCAGGCGTATCCTACAGCCATTTGATAGATCGATCTACTCCTTCCTAAACCTCAAGCCGACCTTGCGGCCTGCGTGTCGGCGGCCTTCGTCCAGGGCGAGCGCAAACGGATTCAATTTCTCCTCCGCTTGCTCTAGGCTCCGCCGATGCCCGCCGAAACCGCCGCCAGCGAACGCGACATCCAGATCCTCCGTGAGACCGTGGCGGCGAGCCAGGGCGGCGATCTGGAGCGGGCCTTCGCCCTGGCCCAGGCGGCTCTTGCCGACGGGCTGACGCACCCGGTCTTCCACAGGCTGCGGGGGCTGAAGCACGAGCGGCAGGGCGATCTGGAGGCCGCGGCGGCCGATTTTCGCGACGCCCTGGCCGACGCCCCCAATGACTTCGCCACCCTCAACGCCCTGGGGGCCTGCTTGGCCAAGCTCGGCCGGCCCGGCGAGGCCCTGTCGGCGCTCGACGTGGCCCTGAGCCTGGAGCCGGGGTTCGCGCCGGCCCATTGCCATCGCGGGGGGGCCCTGGAAGCCCTGGGGCAGACCGAGCGGGCGCGGGAAGCCTACGAAGGGGCGCTCCAACATGATCCGGGGAGTATCCGGGCCCTGGGGGCGCTGGCCCTGATGGCCGCGCGCCGCGGCGACGCGCCGGAAGCCCGGGCGTTGGCGGCGCGGGCCCTGGAGCTGGAGAGCGGCGAGCCCGTCGCTCACCTCGCCCTGGGACTCGCCGACCTGGAGACGGGGGACGTCACGGCGGCCGAACGGCGGGCGCGAACCCTTCTGGAAAACCCCGCTCTGTCGCCCCAGGACCAGGGCATCGCGCTGACCCTACTCGGCGACGCCGTGGATGGCCAGGATCGCGCGGAGGAAGCCTTCGGCGCCTATGAGG
>JACDGF010000054.1 GCA_013815405.1 Caulobacteraceae bacterium
GCGCCCTGGTGCGGCAACTGGGCTTCGACCTACATGAGGCGGCCAGAAGGCTCGCGGCCACGCCGCCCCATGAGCTCTACACACGCCCGGCGCCGGCTCGCCTGGCCGGCCAGACGCCTCCGGCGCCCATGCACGGGCCTCGCGAGACGATCGACGCTCACCTTAGCCACCTCTTCCACGACATCTGGAATCGCCGACGGTTCGACCTGATGACCAGCGCCTACGCCCCCGACGTGCGGGTTCACACCGCCGGAGGGCGCGTCGCGCAAGGCGTCCCGGCGCTGCGCGCGCTACATCTCTCGCTGCTTGCCTCGATGCCGGATTCAAGCCTCCAGATCGGCCATGTCTCCTGGTCGGACGAGACCGACGGGATCATCGGGGCCGTTCGCTGGGAGCTCGCCGGCACGGCGCGGAGCGGCGGGTGGCTCGGTTCCGTGCCCGACGGCGTTCCCATCGCCGTGCCCGGAATGACCCACTGCCGGTTCGACAAGGACGGCCGTATCGTCGAGGAGTGGACGGTATGGGACGAGGTGGGGGTGCTGGCCCAGGCCTATCGCGAGGCCGCGTGAAAGAGTTTGCCCGCGGCGGCCGCGAAACCGGAGCGCGGGCTTTGCGGAGCGCCGGATAGTTCCTCTAAGTGGGGGTACAATTCGAGGCGCGTACGGTTCTATCCCGGCCTCGGCGCGCCGCGGTTGAGCGAGACGGCGGCGCGGACGAGGTCCCCAAAGGCCGCTTCGTCGATGGCGTCGTTCCGGCCAATGTCGATCGCGCGGCTGGCCTCGGCTTCGAGCCCCGCGTTGAAGAGGCCATGCGGATCGTTCAGCGAAGCGCCCTTGAACACATTGACCTTGACGTGATTCTGGAACGCGCCGAGGGCGAGAACATTGCCCTTGCACGACCACACGGGCGTGTTCCATTTCCATTCCTCGACGAGGTCCGGAGCGGCTTCGTGGACCAGTTCGCGCAGACGCGCGAGGGTTTCACCACGCCAATCGCCGAGTTCATCGAGATAGGCGGTGATTCGCTCTGACGCGTTCATCGGCTGGACGATCCCCGGTGGTTGGTGGAATGCGCGTGTCGGCCTGGATGTGTCCGGGACCATGGCCTATACGGTCCCGGGCTTCGACAATCCAGACCGTGCTCGGGATCCAGACCACTTTGCCCAGAGCGGATTTTGCGTGAGGCAAGGCGCGGGACGCGCTGGCCGGGGACGAGAGTAGGCGCGTGAGGAACACGCCGCGTTGCTCCAGGCTTTGGGGGAAGGGCATGGGTTTTCGATTTTTCGCGCTCGCCTTCGCCGCGGCGGTCTCGCTTCTGTGCGCGGGAGGGGCCCTTGCTCGCCCGTTCACCGCCAGGGACCTGGCCACCCTCGACCGCTTGAGCGACCCGCAGGTTTCGCCCGATGGGCGCTTCGTCGCCTACGATCTGCGCACGGCGGACTATGAGGCCAACACCGCCCGTCACGCGATCTGGCTGGTTTGCGCCTCATGCCGGACGGGGGCGCCCCGGCGCCTGAGCTTGGGCGGCAAAGACGCCACCAACCCGCGCTGGGCTCCGGACGGCCGGTTCTTCCATTTCCTGTCCGGCCGATCCGGCAACGACCAGGTCTGGCGCTCGGACACCGCCGGCGTGGTCGCCACCCAGGTGACCCGCTTGCCCCTGGACGTCGGCGCGTTCCGCCTCTCGCCCGACGGCAAGCGGATCGTCGTCTCCCAAGCGGTCTTTCCAGGCGCCGAGGACCCGGCCGCGACCAAGGCCCGGCTGGACGCGGCGAAAGCCGGCAAATCCACCGGCGTGCTCCATGACAGGCTCTTCGCGCGCCACTGGGATGCGTGGGCCGATGGGACGCGCAATCACCTTTTCTCGCTGGCTTTGGACGCCAACGGCGTCGCGGCGGGCGCGCCGGTCCCGCTGATGACGGGCTTCGACGGCGACGCGCCCTCCAAGCCCTTCGGCGACGACGCCGATTTCACCATTTCGCCGGACGGGGCAACGGTGGTCTTTTCCGCCCGGGTGGCCGGCAAGAGCGAGCCGTGGAGCACCAATTTCGACCTGTGGAGCGCGCCGATCGACGGTTCGGCGGCGCCCCGGAACCTCACCGCCGACAATCCCGCCTGTGACGCCCAGCCGGTGTTCTCGCCGGACGGGCGGGCCCTCGCCTGGCGGGCCCAGAAACGCCCCAGCTTTGAGACCGATCGGTTCGGGGTGTGGGTCATGGACCTGAAGACGGGCGCCAAGCGCGAGGTCGATCCCACCTGGGATCGTTCGGCGGCCTGGCTGGGCTGGGCGAACGACGGCCATACCGTGTTCGTCACCGCCGAAGACGTGGGCCAGACCCGACTCTTCTCCATCGACGTCGCGGGCGGCGCGGTCAAGCCCCTGACGGCCGATGGCGACGTCAACGCGGTGAGCGTCGCGGGATCGTCGGTGGTCTACGCCCGCGACTCCCTGGACGGGCCGGCCCAGCTCCATGCGCCGCTGGCCGAGGGCTCGACCCAACTCACCCACATCGACGGGGACACGCTGGCGGGCATCCAGTTTTCACCCTTCGAGCCGTTCACCTTTCCCGGCTGGAACGGCGAAACGGTCCACGGCTACGTCGTCAAGCCCTATGGCTACCGGCCGGGCAAGACCTATCCGGTAATTTTCCTGATCCACGGCGGGCCGCAGGGATCGTGGAGCAATTCGTGGAGCTACCGCTGGAACCCGCAGGTGTGGGCCGGCTGGGGCTACGCGGTGGTGACAGTCGATTTTCACGGCTCGACGGGCTACGGCCAAGCCTTCACCGATGCGATATCGCAGCACTGGGGCGACCGGCCGCTGGAGGATCTGCAAAAGGGCTGGTCGGCGGCGCTGGCGAAATACCCGTTTCTGGACGGCAAGCGCGCCTGCGCGGCGGGCGCCTCCTACGGCGGCTACATGGTCTATTGGATCGCCGGGGTGTGGAGCGGGCCGTGGAAGTGCCTGATCGACCACGACGGGGTGTTCGACAACCGGATGATGGGCTTCTCGACCGAGGAGCTGTGGTTCTCCGAATGGGAGAACGGCGGGACGCCCTGGGACAACCCCAAGGGTTACGAACGCTTCAATCCGATCCTGCACGTCGCCGACTGGTCCAAGCCGATGCTGGTGATCCATTCCGCCCGCGACTACCGCATCCCGCTCGAACAGGGCCTGGCCGCCTTCACCGCCCTCCAACGCAAGGGCATCCCCAGCGAATTCCTCACCTTCCCGGACGAGAACCACTGGGTCCTGAAGCCGCGGAATTCCGTGGAGTGGCACGACACGGTGGAGGCCTGGCTGAAGCGGTGGATCCCTCCGTCATAGGCGGTGGGTGGTCAGCAGCAGGCTGGTTTCGGTGGCCGAAATGGCGTCGATCAGGCGGATGGCGTCCAAGGCGGCGCTGAAGCCGGCCAGGCTGTCGGTGTCGAGTTCGGCGATCATGTCCCAGCGGCCGTTGGTCATGTGGACCGCCTCGACCTCGGGAAAGCCGCGAAGGCGGCGCAGCACCGCCCCCGAGCGCTCGCCCTCCACCGCGATGGCCATGATCGCGCGCACCCGCTGGGCCTGTGTCTCGTCGCGCACCTTGATCGTGAAGCCGGTGATCTCGCCCCTCGCCACCATCCGATCGATGCGGTTCTGCACCGTGCCGCGCGAAACCTTAAGGCTCTTGGCCAGGGAGGCGACCGGCGCGCGGGCGTTGGCGCGCAGGAGGGCGATCAGCTTGCGGTCGGTCTCGTCCATGGGCGGCCTGTCATTTCGTCAAGCGCAACGCCCAGATAGCCAAGAACTAGCGCATTCGCCAGGAGTTTGCCCGCTGTTCGCTAGCGCGCCGCCCTGCCATCTATCGCTCCACCCGCCCGATGGAGCTTGCCACCGATGACCAGACCCGCCTTCCTGATGACCGATCCGGCCCACTACCAGGTCTCCTATCAGATCAACCCCTGGATGCGCCCCGACGCCTGGAGCGCCGATCCTGTCGCCAGCGCTCGGGCCGCGAGCGTCGGCTGGCGGAACCTGAAGGCCGCCCTGGAAGGCGCCGGCGGCGTGGTCCACACGATGGGCGGCGTGGAAGGCCTGCCCGACATGGTGTTCCCCGCCAACGCCGCGGTGGTGCTGGATCGCAAGGCGCTGGTCGCCCGCTTTCGCAGCCCGGAGCGCACCGGCGAAGAGCGTCACTTTCTGGCGGCGTTCGAGGATCTCGAGGCCAAGGGCGTGATCGACGCGTTCGCCCAGATCGAGGGCTGCTTCCAGGAGGGCGCGGGCGACGCGATCTGGGACGCCGGGCGCCGTTTCTTCTGGGTCGGCAGCGGCCCGCGTTCGAGCCCCGAGTCGGTCGCCGCGGTCGGCGATTACTTTGGCGAGGCGACGGTCCATCTGCCCCTCGCCAGTGATCGATACTACCACCTGGACACCTGTTTCTGCCCCCTGAGCGGCGGGGAAATCCTCTATTATCCCCCGGCTCTCACCCAAGGCGCCCGCGCGACCCTGCAAGAGCGCGTCTCGCCCGACAAGCTCATCGAAGCCACCGACGAGGACGCGGCGGCCTTCTGCGTCAACGCCGTCTGCCTGGGCGAAAAGGTGATCATGGCCCAGCCGCCCGCGTCGCTGCGCGCGCGCCTGGCGGAACGGGGCTACGACGTCGTCCCGGTTGACCTCGGCCCGTATATGCTCTCCGGCGGCGCCGCTTATTGCATGACCTTGCGGCTCGATCTCCAAAGCAGCCCGGTCGCCGGCGCCCCGACCCAGCCCGCGGCCCTGGTGGCGTGAGGCGCGGATGACCCTCGAGACCCTGGACCGCCCGACCGACTTCCTGGCCCTCGAGGCCGAATACGGCGCGCGCAACTACAAGCCGCTCGACGTGGTCCTGACCCGCGGCGAAGGCGTCCATGTCTGGGATGTCGAGGGGCGCCGCTACCTCGACTGCCTCTCGGCCTATTCGGCGGTGAACCAGGGCCACTGCCACCCCAGGATCCTGGAGGCGATGACCCGCCAGGCGTCGCGCCTGACCCTCACCTCGCGGGCCTTCCGCAACGACCAGCTGGGGCTCTTCTACGAGGAGTTTTGCGCGCTCACCCGCTCGCACTCGGTGCTGCCGATGAACACCGGCGTCGAGGCGGTCGAGAGCGCGATCAAGGTGGCGCGCAAATGGGGCTATGAGGTCAAGGGCGTGGCCGAGGGCCAGGCCGAGATCATCGTCTGCGCCGACAACTTCCACGGCCGCACCCTCTCGGTGGTCGGCTTCAGCACCGACCCGGTGTCGCGGTCGGGGTTCGGTCCGTTCGGCCCGGGGTTCAAGGTCGTCCCCTTCGGCGACCCCGCCGCCCTGGAAGCGGCGATCACGCCCAACACCGTCGCCTTCCTGGTCGAGCCGATCCAGGGCGAGGCCGGGGTGATCATTCCGCCGGCCGGCTATCTCGCGAAGGCGCGCGAGCTGTGCACCCGCCACGAGGTGATCTTGATCCTCGACGAGATCCAGACGGGCCTCGGCCGCACCGGCAGGCTGCTGGCGGAGGAGCACGAGGGGATCGAGGCGGACCTCACCCTAATCGGCAAGGCGCTGTCCGGCGGGTTCTATCCGGTGTCGGCGGTGCTCTCGAACAAGGAGGTCCTGGGCGTCCTCAAACCGGGCGAACACGGCAGCACCTTCGGCGGCAACCCGCTCGGCTGCGCGGTGGCGCGCATGGCGCTGAGGGTGCTGGTGGAGGAGGGCATGATCGACAACGCCGCCGTTCAGGGCGAACGCCTGACCCGCGGCCTTCGCGACCTCAGGAGCAACCTGGTCAAGGACGTGCGCGGGCGCGGCCTGATGATCGCGGTGGAGCTGCACGAGGCGGCGGGCGGCGCGCGCGCCTATTGCGTGGCGCTGCAGGCGCGGGGCCTTCTCTGTAAGGAGACCCACGACCACACGATCCGCATCGCCCCGCCCCTGGTCATCACGACCGATCAGACCGACTGGGCGCTGGAACAGTTCGAGGCGGTGCTGGCGGGATAGCCCGGTTGGCGGGACCAGTGTACGAGTTCGATTTCTAGAGCGGTATGCGGTGTTGGGAGCAGAAGACTTCGATCCAGGGATCGCTAGGTCTATGACTGCTTGCCCACATCTCGCTGGCATAGGATTCGGACGACCGCCTAGTCACGTCGCTGACGCGACGAACCTCATCCCGGCGATCTACTGCGGCGTAGGCCGCACAGACGCGCTCCCTGTCATGGCCGAATTTGAGCACCAACTGCTTCATGAGTTCGCGCTGACCGTAGATTTTGCTGGGTTTCATGATCGCCATCAGCCGTGCTAGCCACCAACGAGTCAGCTGGTGAATTCGGGGTTAAAGGCCGCAATGAACCGGCGTGCAATGGACCGGGCCTTGCCTCAGCCGCGAAAATCCGCCAATCTGGCCAAGCTTGGCTAAGGCGTTCAACCATGCCCACCTACAATGTCCTCGAAGCGAAATCGAACCTGTCGCGCCTGATCGACGCGGTGGAGAGCGGGCGAGAATCCGAGATCGTGATCGCGCGGAACGGCAAGCCCGCCGCCCGGCTGGTAGCGCTGAACCAAAAGCCGGCCGGCATAAAGTTCGGCGTCGCGAAGGGCCTGTTCGAGGCGCCCGACGACATCGACGGGGCCAATGACATCATCGCCAAGCTGTTCTACGGCGATCCTGATTGAACCTGCTTCTCGACACCCATGTCGCGATCTGGGTGATCGTCGATGATCCTCGCCTGCCTCGAACCGCGCGAACCCTGATTTCCGACTCACGCAACAGGGTGACCGTCAGCGCGATCAGTCTATGGGAGATCGCGATCAAGCGTCCCCTGACCCGCAAAGGGCATGGCAAGATGCCGGTCTCGGCGGCCGACGCCCTGAGATATTTTCGGGAGACCGGCTTCTCTCTATTGGCGGTTTCCGCCGATCACGCCATCGCCGTTGAACATCTGCCGCGATTGCATGACGATCCGTTCGATCGCCTGCTGGTCGCCCAGGCCCTGACCGAACCACTGCGCCTGATCACCGGCGACGCGAAGGTGGCCGCTTACAGCGACACGGTGATCCTGTTTTGACGACGGGCGTGGAGATGCGGCCGGGCGACCGCGTTCTCGTCACGGGAGCTTCGGGGTTCGTGGGATCGGCGGTGGCGCGGGCGCTCGGCGGGCGGGGATTGAAGCTTCGCGCGCTGGTGCGGGCGACGAGTTCGCGAGGCAATCTCGCCGGGCTGGACTACGAGATCGTCGAGGGCGACATCACCGATCCCGCCGCCATGGGCCGGGCGGCGGCCGGCGCGCGCTGGCTGTTCCATGTGGCGGCGGACTATCGGCTGTGGGCGCGCGATCCCAGCGAAATCATGCGGGCCAATGTCGAGGGGACGCGCACCGTCATGCGGGCGGCGTTGGCCCAGGGCGTGGAGCGGATCGTCCACACCAGCAGCGTCGCCACCCTGAGGGCCAGCGATGCGGTCGTCGACGAGGCCTCGCCCCTCGCCGACGGCGAGGGGATCGGGGTCTATAAGAAGAGCAAGGTCGCGGCCGAGCGGCTGGTCGAGCGCATGGTCGCCGAGGAAGGGCTACCGGCGGTGATCGCCCTACCCTCCACGCCGATCGGGCCGGGCGACGCGCGGCCCACCCCCACCGGGCGGATCGTGATCGAGGCCGCCTCGGGGCGCATTCCCGCCTTCGTCGACACCGGCCTCAATCTCGTCCATGTGGACGACGTGGCCTGGGGTCATGTCCTGGCTCTCGAGAAGGGCGCGGTCGGCGAGCGCTATATCCTGGGCGGCCAGGACGCCTCCCTGCGCGCACTTCTGGGCGCCATCGCGGCCCTGACCGGGCGCCGCGCCCCGACCCTTGGATTGCCGCGCGGACCGCTCTATCCCCTGGCCGTCGCCGCCGAGGCGGTGGCCCGGATCACCGGCAAGGAGCCCTTCGTCACCCGCGACGCCCTGGACATGGCCGCCCACCACATGTTCTTCACCTCCGCCAAGGCCGAGCGCGAACTGGGCTACGCCGCGCGCCCCTATGTCGAAGCCCTGCGCGACGCCCTCGCCTGGTTCACACAGGCCGGGTATCTGAAGTGACCTGGACGGCCGTGATCGGGTGCGGCGCGCTGGGCGCCTGGCTCTACCTCCTGCTGGGCCGCGGCGGGTTCTGGCGGGCGCGTGAGCGGGACGACGTCGGGCCGGACGCCCCGGCGCCGGCCGCTTGGCCGAGCGTGGTCGCCGTTGTGCCGGCGAGGGACGAGGCCGACGTCGTGGCCCGTTCCATCGCCAGCTTGGCCGCCCAGGACTATCCGGGCGCGTTCCGCATCATCCTGGTCGACGACGGCAGCACCGACGGGACGGCCGCCGCCGCCGCCGACGCCGCCGCCGACCGGCTGGAGATCATCAAGGGGGCGCCGCCGCCCGCCGGATGGACCGGCAAGCTGTGGGCGCAGCGGCAGGGGATCGAGCGCGTAGGGCGAGGTCCCGACGGGCCAGACTATCTGCTGCTCACCGACGCGGATATCGCCCACGCGCCGGACAATCTGCGCCGCCTGGTCGCGCGCGCCGAGGCCGGCGGGCTGGTCCTGACATCGCTGATGGCCAAGCTCGCCGTCGAGACCTGGGCCGAGCGGCTGCTGATCCCCGCCTTCGTGTTCTTCTTCGACATGCTCTATCCGTTCGCCCGGGTGAACGATCCCAGGCGGCGCGTGGCCGCGGCCGCCGGAGGCTGCATGCTGGCGCGCCGCGACGCGTTGGAAGCGGCCGGCGGCGTCGAGGCGATCAAGGGCGCCATCATCGACGACTGCGCCCTGGCCGCGCGGATGAAGCGCCAGGGGCCGGTCTGGCTGGGCTTGACCGACCGGGCGCGCAGCCTGCGCCCCTATGGGGGCTTCGACGACATCGCGCGGATGGTTTCCCGCTCGGCCTACGCCCAGCTGGGATATTCACCGTGGCTGCTGACCGGGACCGTTCTGGGAATGGGGCTGGTCCATCTTTCGCCGCCGCTGCTGGCGTTGTTCGCGCAGGGCCCGGGGCGGTGGGCCGGTATCGGGGCCTGGCTGGCCATGGCGCTCGCCTTTCAGCCCATGCTGCGCTTCTACCACCGCTCGCCCGCCTGGGGCTTCGCCCTGCCTCTGATCGGCGCGCTTTACGCCGGCTTCACCGTGCGGTCGGCGGCGGAAACCTGGCGGGGAAAGGGAGGGATGTGGAAGGGCCGGGTTCAGGGATTGACGCGGTCGCACGGCCCTGGCCCCCTCCACCGCTTCGCGGTCCCCCTCACCCAAGAGGGGAGGAGAGAAGAATCAGAAACGCTCTCTTCCCCCTCTGGGGGAAGTCCCGGCGAAGCCGGGGAAGGGGGCTCCCGCTTGGCGCAGGCGTCGCCATGACCGATCTCGCTTCAGGCAAGGGCCATCGGGACGAGAATTTTCCGGTGGTTTCGGTGTTGATCGCGCCGTGCCACCGGGAGGTGGTGCTGGCGTTCTACAAGGT
>JACDGF010000055.1 GCA_013815405.1 Caulobacteraceae bacterium
ATCTTCATTTCCGGGGCCAGCCGCGGCATCGGCCTGGCGATCGCGTGCCGGCTGGCGCGCGACGGCGCCAACATCATCCTCGCGGCCAAGACCGCCCAGCCGCACGCCAAGCTGCCCGGGACGATCTACAGCGCCGCCAAGGAGATCGTCGCCGCCGGCGGCCAGGCGCTGCCGGTCGTCTGCGACATCCGCGACGAAGCGCAGGTGCAGGCGGCGGTCGATCAGGGCGTGGCGGCGTTCGGCGGCATCGACGTGTGCATCAACAACGCCAGCGCCATCTCGCTCACCGACACGCTGGCGACCGACATGAAGCGCTACGACCTGATGAGCCAGGTCAACGCACGCGGCACGTTTCTGTGCTCCAAGGTCACCCTGCCGCACCTCCTGAAGGCGGCCAACCCGCACATCCTCAACCTGGCGCCACCGCTCGACATGGACGCCAAGTGGTTCGCCCACCATGTCGCCTACACCATGGCCAAGTTCGGCATGAGCCTGTGCGTCCTGGGGATGGCCGAAGAGTTCCGCGGCGACGGCGTCGCCTTCAACGCCCTTTGGCCGCGCACCGGCATCGCCACCGCCGCCATCAGTTTCGCCCTGGGCGGCGAGGACGCCCTGGGCGCCTGCCGCACGCCGGCCATCATGGCCGACGCCGCCCACGCGATCTTCGAAAAGCCCGCGCGCGAATTCACCGGCCACTTCCTGATCGATGACACCTTCCTCTATGGCGAGGGTGTCAGGGACTTCGACATCTACCGCGTCGACGCGAGCCGCCCCCTGATGGCCGACTTCTTCGTGCCGGCGGGTATTCCGGCGCCCCCGGGCGTGACGATCGGCGCCTGACGTCAAGGCGCGCGAATGGGTATCGTCGTTCGCCCCGCCGTCGCCTTGGACGCGGCTCTCATCCTGACCTTCATCCGCGAACTGGCCGACTATGAGCGGCTCGGTCACGCGGTGAAGGCGAGCCACGCGGACGTCGAGGCCATGTTGTTCTCGCCCGCGCCCCGGGCTTTTTGCGACATCGCCGAGAGCGACGGCGAGCCGGTCGGCTTCGCCCTGTGGTTCTATAGCGCTTCCACCTTCGAGGGGCGTCACGGCCTCTATCTGGAAGACCTCTATGTCCGCCCCTCCCATCGCGGCTCGGGCGCCGGCAAGGCCCTGCTGTCCGCCCTCGCCCGCCGCTGCCTGGACGAGAACCTCGCGCGGATGGAATGGGCGGTGCTGGACTGGAACGCGCCCGCCATCGGCTTCTACGACGCCCTGGGGGCAACGGCGCAAACCGAATGGACCACCCGGCAGTTGAGGGGCGAAGCGCTGCGCCGTCTTGCGGAATAGGCCGAACCGCCCGATAGTCCGCCGATAGGCGGTCCTCCCTTGACCGGGAGGCCAAGAGGGAACGCGGCGCGGGGACAAACGCCCCCAAATCCGCGGCTGTGCCCGCAACTGTGAGCGGCGAGAGTCCGCGTCCGATCCGGCCGGAAATGAGGGCCGGCGCCACTGGGAAACCGGGAAGGCGGGACGCGAAGCTCGATGACCCGCGAGCCAGGAGACCTGCCGCCGCCGTCGCTCGTCCGAGGCCCGGGTTCAGGCCATCGGCGCGGGAAGCGTTTGTCTTCCGTCGCAGCGACTTCGCCGGCCGGCGCGCCGAGCCAAGTCGCACCCGCCTCGCGGCGCCCGAGCGAGGCGACGGAGACACGCCATGGGCCGCACATTTTTCTTCCTCCCTCCCCTACATGGGGAGGGTCGGCCTGAAAGGCCGGGGTGGGGCTGTCTCGATCATCATCAACGCCGAGTTTGCGTCAGATTTCCCCACCCTGGCCGCTCGCGCGGCCTGTCCCTCCCCAGAAGGGGAGGGAGGAAGACTTGCAGCGTCTGTCTCTGCCTCGCCCTCGCCGCGCCCGCCCTTGCCGAAACACCGACGCCGGTGGGCGAAGTCGTCGTCACCGCCACCCGCCTGCCCACCGCCTTGGGCGACGCGCCGGACGCGCGGGTGATCGAGGATAAGGAGATCGCGCTTCGCCAAGCCGTCTTCGCCGCCGACGTCCTGCGCCTGATCCCCGGGCTGGCGGTCAGCGACAATGGGGCGTTCGGCGGCGCGACGAGCGTCCGCATTCGCGGCGCCTCGTCGGACAAGACCCTGGTGGTCATCGACGGCATGGTCCAGAACGACGCCTCCCAACCCTCGGGGGGCTATGACTTCGGGACCCTCGATCTGGCCGACATCGCGCGGGTGGAGGTGCTGTCGGGGCCGCAGGGCGCCTTGTGGGGCTCCGACGCCATCGGCGGAGTGATCTCCCTGACCACGCACGAGGAAGACGGCGCGCGCGCTTCGCTCGAGGCGGGCTCGCTCGGCACGGTGCGCGGCTCGGCCGGGATCGGCCGGCGAAGCGACGACTGGGCGCTGGGCGCGTCGGTCTCGGGCTTCGCGACCGACGGCATCTCCAAGGCCGACGGATTTCCCGAGTTGGACGGCTTCGCGGAATGGACGGCGGGCCTGGGCGGCCGCGCCAGGCTCTCCCGGGCCGTCAGCCTGGACGGGCGTCTGCGCTACGCCCAATCGCGCGTGGATATCGACGGCTACGCACCGCCCGCCTTCAGCTTCGGCGATACGCCGGAATACGCCACATCCCGCTCCTGGACCGGCTATGCCCGCGCCACCGTGGCCGGGCCGTGGGGCCTGGTTCACACGCTCACCATCGACGGCTACGACTTGGCGCGCGCCTCGCTGGGCGGCGCGTTTCCTTCGGCCTTCAAGGCCGATCGGGGCGACGTCCGCTGGCTGGCGCGGAAAGGAGCGCCCTCCGATCGGTTCGGCCTCGCCGTCGGGGCCGAGCGTGACGCGACGTCCGCCACCCTGAGCGACGGCGGGCGGGCGGACTTGGGCGACACGTCGGCCTTCGCCGTGATCCGCGCCCGGCTGGCGGCGCCCCTCAGCCTCGCCGCCAGTCTGCGCTACGACGCCCCGGATCGCTTCGCCGGCCGCGCCACCGCCCGCGCCGGCGCGGTCTACGACCTGGGCGCCGGTTTCGCGCTCACCGGGGACTGGGGCCAGGGCTTCAAGACCCCGACGATCAGCCAGATCGCCTGCGACTTCTGCTTTCCCCCCGGGCCTTCCTCGAGCCTTCGGCCCGAGCGGGCTGAAGGCTGGGACGTCGGCTTGCGCCAGCGCACATCCGATGGCCGATTCGAAGCCTCCCTGACCGGCTTTCGCCTGGCGGTGCGCGACCAGATCAGCTTCGGCGCGGGCCGCTATGTCAATCTGGACCGGACGCTCTCAAGCGGCGTGGAAGCAGACGCCAGCGCGCGGCTCGGTCGAACGATCACGATGAAGGCGAGCTACGCCTACACCGACGCGGTCGACCGCGCGACGGGGGCCCAACTGCCGCGTGTTCCGCGCAACGCCGGGTCGCTCAGCCTGCTGTGGGCGGGCCGACGGCTGAGCGGCGCCCTGACCGTGCGCGCCGAGGGCGATCAGGCGGACATCGATCCCTCCACCTTCGCGCCGGCCCGGCGCGCCGGCCTGGTGCTGGCCGATGTCGCGGCGGGCTGGCGCCTGTCGGAGCGCGTCGAGCTGACCGCCCGGGTCATGAACCTCGCCGATCGCCACTATCAGGAGGCTCTCGGCTACGGCGAGCCGGGGCGGATGGTGCTGGTGGGCCTTCGGGTGCGCGACTAGAGCAAACCCCGTTCAGACGGGATCGTCTGAAAGGGGACAATTTGCTCTAGAGTCAAAAGTGTAGAGCCTGATTCAGCGTTCGCATCTGTTCCGTGCAAACGCATCAGGCTTTAGGCCGCCGCCCACCGGGTGGCTTCCAGGATCGCGGGGTTCTCCAGCGCCATGCCGTCCCATTCGAGGTCCGGCGGCGGGCTGGCGGCGGCGGCGATGACGGCGGAAAGCTCGGCGGCCGTCGCCGCGCCGACGATCACGGCGTCGGCCTCGGGGCGGGAGAGGGCGAAACCCAGAGCGGCCTGGAGCGGATCGCTGCGGCCTTCCGCGATCATCCGGCGCGCTCGCGACAGGCGGCTGATCGCCGCCGCGCCCAGGTGGCTCGGGGCCCGGTCGGGAGGCAGGAAGAGCAGGCCGTTGAGGAAGATCGAGCGCAGATGAACCTCGACGCCCAGCGCGCGCACCGCGGCCAGGCTCCCGTCCACCAGCAGGCGCTGGTCGAGCAGGCTGGCGGGGGCCTGGATGATGTCCGGGTGAAAGCGCCGGGCGAGGCCGGCGGGGTCGTCCGAGGCGTAAGCCGAAATGCCGACGCGGGCGAACAGGCCCGCGTCGCGCAGGGCCTTGAGGCGCTCCCACAGCGCCATGCCCCAGGGCGAGAAGAGGTCGCCGGCCGACTGGACGATGATCGCGTCGGCGTGGCCAAGGCCCAGCCGCGCCAGAGAGGAGCGCGCCTCCGCCTCCACGAAGCCCGGGCCGCGATCGCCGCGCGCCGCCTTGATCATGACGCGCAAAGCCGCCGGCGTGGCCATGACCGCTCCCAGGACCGCCTCGCCGTGGGCCGAGGCCGCCCCGGCGTCCAGGAGGGCGAGACCCCCCCGGGCGGCGACGGCGAGGATTTCCCGCACCTCGGCTTCCGCAGCGCGCCCGCGCGGCGGTGCGCCGCCGTCGAGGCCGAACTGCGCCGTGCCCAGACCGAGCTTGGAAATCAAGGGATGCATGAGAAGGGATGTCATCCGTACGGGGCCACGCGACGGTTCGCGCCACCATGCTTAGGCGCGCGAGCGTAAAGAAGCCGTATCGAGAGCCTTGCCGGATGGTTAATCCAGGGCCGGGCCTGAACCTATAGCGCGCGTTCCGAGCATCCGGCCGCCCTGGCGGCGGAAAGGGCTTCGGCGAAACGGCTGATATCGAATTTGCGCGGTCGGGTTCTCCACGAGGCGCGGATGTCGATACGTTTGGCCCCTTGCATCCACGCGGCGGGGAGAGCGACATCACCGCCCGTGGGATCGTCGATCCAGCCGCGCCGCGGGAAGAACCCCCGCGCCTGAACCTCGCTGAACCCTTCGGCGACCGGCCGCGCCGGAGCGCCGTCGATCCGAAAATAGGCGTGGGTGGTGTCGGGCGGGTGGCCGAGGTGGAAGATCAGAGCGTCGCGGCGAAACCTCATGGTCTTGCTGGCCAGGGAACAGGAGAGGGCGCCGGTGAAGGTATCCCGATAGAGCCGGATGCTCCACCCGTCCGAAGCCAGGTGGCGCCGCTCGATCTGACCGCGGGCGGCGTGACCCGAAAGCGCTATCGCCAAGGCGGTCGCCACGATCATGACCTTGCTTCCCCTATTCGCGTCTTGGCCTCATATCAGCACGGGCGCCCGCCTGTCGCCAAGCCCGCGCCACTCCGGCTCAAACCAGACGCCCCAGCGGCAATACCTCGACCGTCTCGCCAGCCGGCGCCACCGGCGCGGCCGGCGCGCGGCGTAGCAAGGCGTCGGCGCTGGCGAAGACGGTCACCAGGGACGAGTCCTGGTCGCCGAGGGCCTCGGCCATGAGCACCCCGTCCGCGCCGGGGATCAGCCGCGCGCGCATCCAATGCTCGCGGCTTCCGTTCGCGGCCAAGGCCGCCGTCGTCCTGGCCGCAACCAGGCGCGGCGTGGGATCCGACCCCTGCAGGGCGCAAAGCAATGGGCGCAGGAAGAGCTGCGCGCAGGCCATGGCCGAGGCGGGGTTGCCAGGCAGGCCCAGGATCTTGCGGCCATCGCGAAGCACCCCAAACCAGGTCGGCTTGCCGGGACGGACCGCCACATTTTCCACGGCCAGAACCAAGCCGAGCTGGGCCATGGCCGGCTTGACCAGGTCATGGTCGCCCACCGAAGCGCCGCCGAGGGTGACGATTAGATCGCACTCGACGTCCTCGACCGCCCGCGCCGTCGCTTCGGCGTCGTCGCCCACCGACCGCAAGGGCAGCGGCTCGCCTCCCCACGCCTCGATCAACGCGCCAAGGGCCGTGGTCCCCGAGTCGAAGATCTGAAACGGCCCGGGGGCGCCGCCGGGGTCGATCACTTCCTCGCCGGTGGACAGGACGGCCACCCGCGGCCGTAGGGAAACTCGCACAAAGGCCAAGCCGGCGGCCGCGGCCAGGGAGAGCCGCCACGGATCCAACCGCGTTCCGGCGGTCAACAACGGGTTCCCGGCCTCGAAATCCTGGCCGGCGGGCCGAACGTGACGCGGATCGGCGACCGCCGGGATGACGACCCGATCGCCCTCGCGCCGAGCGTCTTCCTGGATCACCACGGCGTCGGCTCCGGCCGGAACCGCCGCGCCGGTGAAGATGCGCACCGCCTCGCCGGGGCCCAGACCGCCGGCGAAGCCGCGGCCGGCGGCGCTTTCCCCGATGATCCTGAGGTTTCCAGGCCCATCGGCGGCGCGCACCGCCCAGCCGTCCATGGCCGAGGCCGCGAAAGGCGGCTGATCGCGCGAAGCGATGATGTCCGCCGCCAGCATCCGTCCCAGGGCCGAGCCCAGGGCGACTGCCTCGGCCTCCAGCGGCTGGACGCCGGCGAGCATCCGCGAGCGCGCCTCCTCGACCGTGAGCAGCTTCACGCGGCGCGCCAATCGCCAGAGGCGCCGCCGCTCTTTTCGACTAGGCGCACAGCCTCGATGGTCATGCCGCGCTCGGCAGCCTTGAGCATGTCGTAGATCGTCAGGCACGTCACGGCCACCGCCGTCAGGGCCTCCATCTCCACCCCGGTCGGGCCGGTGGTCTTGACCCGCGCCGTGACGCAAAGACCCTCCTCGGCCGCCTCCACGGACACTTCGACTTTGGCGAGAGCCAAAGGGTGGCAAAGGGGTATCAAGTCGGATGTGCGCTTGGCGGCCATCACCCCGGCGATCTCCGCGACCGCGCGCACGTCGCCTTTCCCCGCCTCGCCGGACAAGGCCAGATCCAGGGTCTCGCGGGACATGCGCACCAGCCCCCGCGCGAGCGCCGTTCGTTGCGTGTCCGGCTTTGCCGAGATGTCAACCATGCGCGCGCGGCCTTCGGGATCGAGGTGGGTAAGGCGGTTCATGCCTCCAGCAACCTGGGCATCAGCTCGACCAGGTTGCAGGGCCGGTGACGGCTGTCGAGCTGGGGGGCGATGACCTTGTCCCAGCCGTCGCGCACGGCGCCGTTGGAGCCTGGCAGGCAAAAGACGAACACGCCGTCGATCAGGCCGGCCAGGGCGCGCGACTGCAGGGTCGAAAGGCCCACCGACTGATAGCTGACAAGGTGGAAGACCGCCGAAAACCCCTCGATACGCTTGTCGAACAGCGGCTCGATCGCCTCGGGCGTGACGTCCCGGCCGGTCAGGCCCGTGCCGCCCGTGGTGACGATGGCGTCGATCGCCCTAGACGCCGTCCAGGACTTTACCCGGGCGCGGATGGCGTCGATGTCGTCGGCCACGATTCCCCGGTCCGCCAGCACATGCCCCGCTCCGGCCACCCGCTCGGCCAGGAGATGGCCGGAGGTGTCGCTCTCCTCGCCCCGGGTGTCCGAAATGGTCAGGACCGCGACCCGAACCGGGCTGAACGGCGCGGCGGGATCGACACGCCCGCCGGGAGTGAGGGGGGCATTCATGGGCGCCCTCGGCGGTTTTCCTCCCTCCCCTTCATGTTGAGGGAGGGACTCGACACGTTCGCTCATCCCCTACTCCCACCTCTGAACATCGGCCATATCCCGCGCCGTGGGCTCCACCCAACGGGACCCTTCCGGCCCATGTTCCTTCTTCCACAGCGGCGCCCGCGACTTGAGATAGTCCATCAGAAAGTCACAGGCGTCGAAAGCCTCCCGACGATGCGCGGCGGCTGTGAGGACCAGGACGATCGCGTCGCCCACTCCGATCGCCCCGATGCGGTGGATGATCGTAACCTCATGCAGATCGAAACGGGCCGCGGCCGCCGCCGCCATCTTGCCGACCTCGCCTTGCGTGAACCCGGGATAGGCCTCCAATTCCAACACCGCGGCCTCACCGTCGTCGCCCCGGGCGAGCCCCACGAAACTGGCCACCGCCCCGGTCCGGTTTCGCCCCTGGCAGAATCGCGTGAGCTCGGCGCCGGGATCGAAGGGCTGGTCAGTGAGCCGGATCATCCGCCGCTCATCGGGGGCAGGAACGCGACCTCGGCCCCATCGGTCAGGGCCGCATCGCCGCTGATCAGGGTCCGGTCCACCGCCGCCCGCACGCCGGGCGCGTCGAGGGCCGCCGCCAACCCCGCGTCCCCGTCCGCGATCAGTGATTTGAGGGCGAAGAGGGTGGCGGGCGCGGGATCGAACGCGCGCTCGCGCCAGCCGGCCACATCGGCCAGCCGCCCGAACAGCAGGACGTGGGCCATCCCGCCCTCAGCCGCCAGTCGCGGACATGTGGCGCGACACCGACGGGGCGGCGCCGCGCTCGATGCGGAAGTCATGACCCCGGGGCTTGGCGCCGATCCCCTCGCCGATCAGGCCGGCCAGTTCCGCGTCGGAGGCGCCGGCGCGCAGGGCCGCGCGCAGGTCGGTGGCGTCCTCCTGGCCCAGGCAGGTGTGCAGGGTCCCGGTGCAGGTCAGCCGCACCCGGTTGCAGCTTTCGCAGAAGTTGTGGCTCAAAGGCGTGATGAAGCCCAGCCGCCCGCCGGTCTCCGCCACCTCCACATAGCGCGCCGGACCCCCCGTCGTGGCCGCCACGTCGCGCAAGGTCCAGAAGCTCTCCAGGTCGCTACGGACCTGGGCCAGGGAGAGGAACTGGTCGGTCCGGTCCTCGTCGATCTCGCCCATCGGCATGGTCTCGATCAGGGTGATGGCGAAGCCGCGGGCGTGCGCCCAGGCGATGACCGCGGGAATTTCCACCGCATTGTCTCGCGCCAGGGCCACGGCGTTGATCTTGACCTCGAGCCCCGCCGCGGCCGCCGCCTCGATTCCCCCCTGGACCTGGCCCAGGTCGCCGCCCCGCGTCAGGCGCGCGAAGAGGTCCGGCCGCAGGGTGTCCATGGAAACATTGACCCTCCGCACCCCTAGGCGCGCCAGGTCGGGCGCGAGCGCCGCGAGCCGCGTTCCGTTGGTGGTGAGCGCAAGCTCGTCCAGCGCCCCGCTCTTCAGATGACGCGACAGGCTCTCCACCAGGGTGAGCACCCCCTTGCGCACCAGGGGCTCGCCGCCGGTGAGCCGCAGCTTGCGAACCCCCAGGCCCACGAACACCGAAGCGACCCGGTCGAGCTCCTCCAGGGTCAGGACCTCCGCCTTGGGCAGGAAGCGCATGTGCTCGGCCATGCAATAGACGCAGCGCAGGTCGCAGCGGTCGGTGACCGAGAGGCGCAGATAGCGGACCTTCCGCCCCAGGCCGTCGGTCAGCGGGCCGCGCCCGGCGGCGGGGGCGAGCGTCGCTTGCGTCGCGGGGGCGTCGTAGGGTGTCATGACGGGCTGAACATAGGGGGAAACGTGCGGGGGCGACAGGGGGCGAGGCCTCGCCGGCTCTGGAGGCCGTCGTCC
>JACDGF010000056.1 GCA_013815405.1 Caulobacteraceae bacterium
GCGTCGGCCAGATGCGGAATGCGGCGCGGGCGGCCCAGGCGCACGGGCCGGTCGAACACCCGCACCGCGACCTCGCGGACGCCGGCCAGCTGGCTGGCGCCCCCGATCAGCACGATGCCGGCCCCCGGGTCGATCAGGGCGCCGGCCGCCTTGAGGCGGTCCTTGAGCAGTTCGAGGGTCTCCTCGACCCTGGGCGCGATGATCCCCTTGAGCATCGAGCGCTGGGCGATGACCGGGCCGGCGCCGGGGTCGGCGCCGCGCGGCGGCGCCTCGATCGTCTCGCGGTCCTCGTTGGCCGAGGCGATCGCCGAACCGTGGAGGGTCTTGATCCGCTCGGCGCCCACCATCGAGGTGGAGAGCCCCCGGGCGACGTCCTGGGTGACGTGCGAGCCACCCACCGCGAGGCTATCCACATGCACCAGGGCGCCGCCTGAATAGACCGCCACCGAGGTCGAGCCGCCCCCCATGTCGATGCAGATCGCCCCCAGATCCATCTCGTCTTCCTCGAGCGCCGCCAGGGCCGAGGCGAAGGGCGCGGCGACCGCTCCCTCGAACTGCAGATGGGCGCGCTCGACGCAATGTCCGATCGTCTGGAAGACGCCCTCGTTCATCGACACCAGGAGAAGTTCGAGCCCGAGCTGGCGGCCGACCATGGCGCGCGGGTCGCGCACATGGCGCTGGCCGTCCACCGACCAGGCGATCGGGCGAAGATGGATCGTCTGGCGGCGAGGCAGGCGCAGGCTCGCGACGGCCTGGGCGGTCGCCCGGGCCAGGTCGTGGTCGCCGATCGGCCGGGCTCCCAGGGAAATCCGGGCCGAGACCCGATGACTGGCCAGCTGACCGCAGGCGGTGGCGACGGTGACCCCCTGGACATCGACCCCGGCCATGCTCTCGGCGCGTTCAACCGCGCGGGCGATGGCCTGCGCCGCCTCGTCCATGTCGACGATGGCGCCGCCGCGCACACCATGGGATTGAACATAGCCGACGCCGGCGGTGGCCAGCGTGCGATCGGCGCGCCGCACACCGTCCGGCTTCATGATGAAACAGGCCACTTTCGACGCGCCGAGGTCCACAGCCGCGACCACGGGCGATCGGCCCAGCGCCGCCTTGAGTGTTTCGCGACCCTCGCGCCGTTCCGCCGGGGCCGGGCCGGCCTTTGGTTCCATGACGTCGTATGCCATCTTCAAAGCCCACCCGCGGTTAATGCCGGCGCGCCGCCTTGCGGCCGCACCGTGACCATCTCGGGATCGCGCAGGTCGATGCGCGCGAAACCCAAGTCCAAGATTCGCGATTTCCGATCAAGCCCGTCGAGGCGCGCCAGGGCCGCGGCCTCGCCCGTCGCCGGCAAGGCGATCAGGCAGCCGTCGGCGAGCCGCAGATCCCAGCGGCGACCGTCCACCCGGACCAGGGCGTTCAATCTCTTGGCCAGGCGCGGGCGGGCCAGCACGGCGGGCAGGATGTCCCGCGCCGCGGCGTTGGCGCCGTCGCCGACGATCAGGGGCAGACCGGCGAAGTGGCCCGGATCGACCTTGGTCACGACCGTGCCGTCCCTTGCGATGACGACGGTGTGTCCGGCATGTTCCCATACGGCCAGCAAGGGTCGCTCGTCGACCGCGATCACCAGGGTGTCGGGCAAGAGGCGGATCACCCGGGCGCGCTCCACCCAGCCGACCCGCTCGACGCGCGCGCGCACGGTGGCGAGGTCGAGCCCGAAGATCGCCTCGCCGGGCTTGAGGGCGGCGGCCTTGAGGATCTCCGCCTGGGCGGCGGGAGAAGCGCCTTGCAGGTGCACGACCCCCAGCTTGAAGCCGAGGCTGGCGAAGCGCGTGTCCGCGGCGGCCTGGACGGTGGCGACGAGCCTTTCCCCCCGCCCGCCGGTGGCCAGGACGACCACGGCTCCGAGGGCCAGGACGAGGGTCGCGGCGGCGAGAGCCAGAGGGGCCGAAAGCCGCACGCCATGGGCGGCGCGAAGCTTGCTGACCGGCCGCGCGGGTCCCTTGGCGCGGGGCGACCTGGCGGGCTCACGGGACACTTTGGTCCGAGGTCTGGCGGCCCCCCGCCGTTCCCCCCGCAACGCCGCGGGCATGCCCGTCCTCCGTGATCCAAAGCACCAGTTCGTCGAACCCGATTCCCGCGTGCGCCGCCTGCTCGGGAACGAGCGAGGTAGGAGTCATCCCAGGCTGGGTGTTGACCTCCAGAAGGACCAGAAGGTCGTTAATGTCGTCATAACGAAAGTCGCTTCGGGTCACCCCGCGGCACCCCAGGGCGGCATGGGCGGCCAGGGCGTGGCGCAAGGCGCGATCGGCCACCTCCGGCCGGATGTGGGCGGGTAGGATGTGGGCCGACCCATGATCGCCGTATTTCGCCTCATAGTCGTAGAAGCCGGTCCTGGGTTCGATCTGGGTGACGGTCAGGGCCCGGTCCCCCATCACCGCCACGGCCAGCTCCAGGCCGGGGACGTAGGGCTCGATCATCACCCTGTCGCCAAAGACCCAGGCGGGTTCGAGGAGTTCCAGGGGCGGGCCGTTGGCGCCCTCGAACACCAGGAAGACGCCCACGGAGGAACCCTGGGTGTTGGGCTTGACGACATAGGGCGGCGCCATGACGTGAGCCCGACCCGCCTCGAAGCGGTCATGCAGGCCGCCGCCGGGCACCGGCACGCCCGCCGCGGCCATCACCGCCTTGGCCCGCGCCTTGTCCATGGCCAGGGCGGAGGCGAGCACGCCGGAGTGGGTGTAGGCGAGGCCCAGGGTCTCCAGCACCCCCTGGACGCAGCCGTCCTCGCCCCACGCGCCGTGCAGGGCGTTGAAGCAGACGTCGGGTCTTAACCTGGTCAGGACGGCGGCGATATCGCGCCCGGCGTCGATGCGGCTCACCCTCGCCCCCAGACGCTCCAACGCGTCGCCGCAGGCGGCGCCGGACGTCAGGCTCACCTCGCGTTCGGCCGAAAGCCCGCCCATCAGGACGGCGACATGGCGGCCGGCGAGGGGAAGGGGCATGGCTGTTCCGTGACATCGGTCCGCCCCTCCCTTGTGAACTGAATCGCGGGCGCCTGTTAAGGCCGCCCGATCCGCTTTATCTCCCACTCCAGCCGTACGCCGAACTTCGCTTCCACCGCCCCGCGCGCCGCCTCACCGAGAGCCTCGATGTCCGCCGCCGTCGCCTCGCCGGTGTTGATCATGAAGTTGGCGTGCAGAGGCGAAAACATCGCGCCTCCGACCGACCGCCCCCGCCAGCCGGCCGCGTCGATCAGCCGCCAGGCGGAATCGCCGGGCGGGTTCTTGAACGTCGAACCGCCAGTCTTCTCCCGGATCGGCTGGGTCGCCGCGCGCCGGCCGGTGATCTCCGCCATGCGGGTTTCGATGGCCTCTGGATCGTCCGGGCGCCCCTGGAAGGTCGCGCCGGTCCAGACGACCCCAGGCACGCCGGCGCCTTGTCTATAGGCCAAGTCGACGTCCGCCCGCTTGGCCGCGATTCGCCCGACGCCGCGATCGACTCCCCGCATCTCGACGAGAACCTCGCCGGTCTCGCGCCCATAGCAGCCGGCGTTCATCGTCAAGGCCCCGCCGATGGTCCCGGGGATCCCGGCGTAGAATTCCAGGCCGGCGATTCCGGCCTTGGCCGCCACGAGCGCGACGGCGGCGTCCAGCGCCCCCGCGCCGGCTACGATCCTGGTCTCCTCCGCCTCTACGGCGCCAAAGCCCCGCCCAGCCAAGCGAATGACCACGCCCTCTACCCCGCCGTCCCGGACGATGACGTTGGAGCCGACGCCGAGCAACGCCACCGGAACCTCCGATTCGAGGCCGCCCAGGAAGCCCGCCAGATCCTCCTCGTCGGCGGGAATGAACAACACGTCCGCCGGCCCGCCGACGCGGAACCAAGTGAAGGGCGCGAGGAGCGCCTCGAAGAGGAGCCTGCCGCGCACCGGCGGAAGAGCACCGCGCCATGTCATGGGCGAGCAAAGGCATCACTTCCTCCCTCCCCTTCATGGGGAGGGAGGAAGACAATGGCCTCACACATCCTTCAACCCCGCCAGCTGCCCCGGCAGGGCGTGGGCCCAGGCGGTGATGTCGCCGGCGCCCAGGAAGACGACCAGGTCGCCGGAGCGGGCCTCGGCGGCGACCAGGGCCGGCAGGTCGGCTGGCGCGTGCAGGGCGAGCACATGGCGGTGGCCGTGCCGGCGCAGCCCCTCGGCCAGGGCGTCGCGGTCGATCCCCGGAAGCGGCTCTTCCCCGGCGGCGTAGACATCGGCCACGACCACCGTGTCGGCCTCGTCGAAGCATTGGCAGAAGTCCTCGAACAGGGCGCGCAGCCGCGAGAAGCGGTGCGGCTGCACGACCGCGATCACCCGGCCCTTGGCCGCCGCCCGCGCGGCGGCGAGCACGCTGGCGATCTCGACCGGGTGGTGACCATAGTCGTCGATCACCCGGACCCCGCCGACCTCGCCGGTGAGGGTGAAGCGCCGCCGCACCCCGGCGAATCCGGCCAGGCCGGCGCGGATCGCCGGTTCGGCGACTCCCAGTTCGCGGGCGACGCCGATCGCGGCCAAGGCGTTGAGGATGTTGTGGCGCCCGGCCATGGGCAGGGTCAGGTCCCGCAGGACGGACTCCGATCCGTCAGGTCCCCTCATCTGGACGTCGAACGCCGCGCCGTCGGCGCCGGCCACCATGTTCAGCGCCTGGATCTCGGCCTGGGGATTGGCCCCGTAGGTCACCAGGCGGCGGTTCTCGATCAGCGCGGCCAGCTCCCGCGCGCCCGGATCGTCGACGCAGACGACGGCGAAGCCGTAGAAAGGGACATCCTGGATGAAGTCCCGAAAGGCGGTCTTGAGCGCGGCGAAGTCACCGTAGTGATCGAGGTGCTCGCGGTCGACGTTGGTGACCACCGCCACCGTGCAGCGCAGCTTGAGGAAGGTGCCGTCGCTCTCGTCGGCCTCGACGACGATCCAGTCCCCCTCCCCGGCCTTGGCGTTGGCCCCGTAGGCGTTGATTACCCCGCCGTTGACGACTGTCGGGTCGAGGCCCCCGGCGTCGAGGATCGCCGCGATCATCGAGGTGGTGGTGGTCTTGCCGTGGCTCCCCCCCACGGCGATGGAGACCCGCCGACGCATCAGCTCGGCCAGCATCTCCGCCCGCCGCACCAGAGGCACACCCCGGGCGCGCCCCGCCGACAGCTCGACGTTGTCGGACCCGACGGCGCTGGAAAATACGATCGCCGAGGCCCCGTCGATGTGGCCGGCGTCGTGGCCGATCATGACCCGGGCGCCCAGGCCCTCCAGGCGCTGGGTGTTGGCGCTCGCCTTGGCGTCCGAGCCTTGCACGGCGTATCCCATCCGCAGCATGATCTCGGCGATGCCACTCATCCCGATGCCGCCTATGCCGACGAAATGCACGACGCCGAAATCGAACGGGGCGGAGCGGGGGTTCATGGCGGCAGAGCTAGCGGAAATGGCGGGACGGCGAAATGGGCGGAGGGTTGACACCGCCGCACGCACGACCGGGATTCACTACGAAATTGTATGGTGTCACTTGACGCCGAACACTCGCGCGTTTAGCTAGGGCGGTGAGGATCAGGAACGTCATTCACAAGGGACTGCGTCGGTTCATTGGCGATGACGACCCGAGCGGGCTTCAGCCCGCCGTGGTCGAAAAGCTCCGCCGAATGGTCTCCTTCCTCCAGGACATGGAGCGGGATGACGAGTTGCGAGGGGTGTCGAGCTGGAAGGCGCACCAACTCACCGGCGCCCGTAAGGGCGTCTGGAGCCTGTTCGTGACGAAGAACTGGCGGATAACGTTTCGGATCGATCGGCAAGAGTTCGAGATCGTCGACCTCGACTATGAGGACTACCATCAGGAGGTGGCCATGAACGCGGTTTCCGGCTTTCGCATGGGGCGCCCGGCCCATCCCGGCGGCTTCGTCAAGCACGAGATCATCGAACCTCTGGAGCTGACGGTCACGGCCGCCGCCGAGGCATTGGGGGTGACGCGGGCGACGCTTTCGACGCTTCTGAACGAGCGCGCCAGCCTTTCGCCCGAGATGGCGCTTCGCATCGAAAAGGCGTTCGGCGTATCGATGGACACCTTGATGCGGATGCAGAACAGCTACGACATCGCCCGGGCGCGCGACCGGGCGGGCGAGATCAAGGTGGCCCGATTCGCCGGCAAACCATCGGACGCCCGGTCGCGGGTCGTCTGAGCGATGTGGTGCGGGGGTATCCCCGATGTGTTCTGAGACATGTTTAATTGCCTGCCGTGGCATCGAGTAACAGTACTCCTGTCCCCGAATTAATTGCACCACGGCTTATCATGTAGATCGGGCGCATGCCGCCACGTTGCGGGAGGAGATCGAGATGGATGCGGATGATCACAAGGTGGAAGCGGTGCTCAAGGAAGACCGGCGCTTCATTGTTCCCCTCTATCAGCGAAAATATCAATGGGCTGAACGCCGGCTACTTCCGTTTTGGGAGGATGTGCAGGCAAAAGCAGCCGAGATCCTCTCAGGAGAGAGCAAATTTGAACACTACATGGGCGCTCTTATCATTGCGCCTGTGGACATCGGCTCGCAGATCAGCAAGACACCGATCGTCCAAGTTGTTGATGGCCAGCAGCGCCTTACTACATTTCAGCTTTTCCTGGCTGCCCTACGAGAAGTCGCCAGGCGTCACGAACTGGTAGATTTTATCAGTCACGTTGACGGCTATTTATTTAACAACATCAAAAGCAAGGATACAGATCCTCTCACAAAATTTAAGTTGACGCCAACGCCTTCCGATCGTGCCCTTTTCCATGATCTCATGGAAATGGACTATAAATCAGTCATCACAAAATATGGTCACCTCTTCTGGCGCGCGGGAGTTCCCAAGAACACACCGTTCCCGGCATTCCGAGGCTATTTCCTCCTCAACAAGTGGATAGAGGAGTTCGTGCTCTATGGCCCAAGCGATCAGGACCCGCCAGGTGCCGACGAGGGTGATCCCGAGGATTCCAATAGTAATGTGATCGACAACGAAGTCACCACCTCCCGCCTAGAGGCGCTGCTCAATGCGGTCCTCGAGCGGCTTAAGCTCGTCGTCATTGGCCTCGGCGAGAGTGATGACGCCCAGGTCATTTTCGAGACGCTAAACTCGAAGGGCGAGCCCCTGCTCGCCATGGATCTGGTCCGCAACAACATCTTTTACCGGGCCGAGAAACAGGGAGCAAAAGTCGAAGAACTATACCGAAGGCTGTGGGATCCGCTCGACCATGCTTGGTGGCGGGAAGCTGCGCCGAATGCGCGCCCGACGCGACCTCGTATCGATCACTTTCTTGCGCACACATTGGCGGCGGAGACGGGCGGCCAGATCTCCATGCGGGAACTCTACGCCGAATATCGTGCTTTCGCGGTGCCGAAAGGAAATCCACGCTTCCAAGACGTCGAGGATGAGCTCAAGCTGCTGGAGCATTACGCTCCGATCTATGAGACGCTGGAGGGCAGGCGGTCAATGGACCCCGCCCTCGCTTGGTTTGGTCGTAAGATGGCGGCCTGGCAAACTACTACGGTTTACCCAGCCGCCATGCAACTTGGGTCGGACAACGTCGGACACGCGACCAGAAAGATTATAACCCGCCTGCTTTACTCCTACATCGTGCGTCGTGCACTCTGCGGGTTGACGACTAAGAACCTGAACAACGTATTTCAAGGTATAGCCTCCAAGTTCCGGGAGGACGGCCCCACGATCGATACCTTCAAGGTGTTCTTTGCAAGCAGGGATGGCGACAGCGTTCGGTTTCCCAATGACCGTGAATTGCACGCCGGTGTCCTGTCCGAAAATGCCTACGCTGTATCCCCTCAGCCACGCTTGGTGGACATCCTCTGGGAGCTCGAGGAGGCTTCACGATCCAGTCTGGCCGAAAAGCATGAGCGGCCTCCCGGCCTATGGGTAGAGCACGTAATGCCGAGGAGGTGGACGGTGGAGTGGCCGTTCACCGACGAGGACTATGCGGAGCCGTACAGCGGTTTGCCGCAAGCGGCGTTGAGAGAGGCGGCCATCAACACACTCGGCAACCTTACGCTTGTGACCGGCAGCCTCAACATCTCTGCGGGAAACAGGAGTTTCACCGAAAAGAAGCAAAAATTTTCCGCCCACACCGGCCTCTTTCTGAATAAATGGTTCGCCGATTACGACAGGTGGACGGAGGATGAGATCAGGCGTCGAGGCGCGCGCCTTGCGGTGCTCGCTACCGCGATCTGGCCGTACTTGGATGCCTTCTGACACGAGGCGAACGCGAGCTTAAGAGTCTGACTCATAATTCGGAGAGCGCCACCGAGAGAGGGCATAGCCGGCCCAGATATGGTAGCCAAATGCCGCAATCGGGTGTCGGTGCGGCCCTTTTTTGGCCTCCCGCCATCGCGTCCGAACCCTCCCACGAAGCCCCGGCCGAATTTTCAGTCAGCCTCTAAGAGACAGACGCTACAGCGCCGTCCTCTCTACTAGATTCGCCAACCGTTCCGCCGCGTCCGGCGTCGCCACCCTTTGGGCTGCCGCCGCCATCCGACTCAGGCGCCGGGGATTGCCGAGCAGCGCCGCGAGCGCCGAGGTCAGGGCCGGCTGGGTCAGGTTGTCCTCGTGGGCCACCTCGGCCGCGCCGGCTTGCGCCAGGACCCGGGCGTTCTGGCCCTGGGCGTCGTCCAGGGCGACCTTCAGGGGGACGAGGATCGCGGGGCGGCCCGCCACGGCGATCTCGCTGACGGTGGATGCGCCGGCGCGGCCGATGACCAGATGGGCCCGGGCCAGGCGGCCGGCCATGTCGCGGAAGAAGGGGGCGATCTCGGCCTCGACCAGGGCGTCGGCATAGACACGGCGGGCGTCCGCCAGGCATTCGGCGCGAGTCTGCTGCTGGACCTTTAGCCGCAGGCGAAGGGGTTCGGAAAGCTTCGCGATCGCGGCCGGGACCAGATCGGAAAGGAACCGCGAGCCCTGGCTGCCGCCGGTGACCAGAAGGCGAATCTCGTCGACCGGCGGCTCGTAGGGCATCCCGGCCAGGGCGCGGATCTCCGGGCGCACCGGATTGCCCACCACGACGGCGCGGGCCTGCACGCTCGGCCTGGCTTTGAGCAGGATCGGAAAGGCGCAGGCCACGGCGGTGACGTAGGGGGCCAGCACGCGGTTGGCGCGGCCGGAAACCGCGTTCTGTTCATGGATCAGGGTCCGGCGGCCCTGGCTGATGGCGCCGATCAGGGCGGGCAGGGAGGGGTAGCCGCCGAAGCCGACGACGATCGCCGGGTCCACCTCGGTGAGGGTCGCCCTCGCCTGCAGGATGCCGCGCAGTATGGTCAGGGCGGCGCCGGGGACTCCCAGGGGATCGCCTCGCCGGAAGGTGGCGGAGGCCAGGGC
>JACDGF010000057.1 GCA_013815405.1 Caulobacteraceae bacterium
CTCCGGGACGGCCGCCCTGGAGCGTAGAGCCGGGGCCTAGGCAGGTTTGCCTGGGGACCGGCGCCAGCAATGCCGTGCGACCGCACGGCCACGACCAGCGCCAGGGTTCATGGATCCCCGGGACTTGCGCCCGGGGATGACGGTGGAAATGGGATGAATCGACTTGAGCGTCGCGAGATGCGCATCAACCCTTCCACGCCCCGAACGACCACCTCGCCCGGCCGCCGTTCGAGGCGATTGTTTCCCCAACGGTCCCTTGGGGCCGCCAACCGGAGGGGAGCGGGTCATGGGGCGCATCGAAAGATTTGAATACGAAGCGCACCAAGGCATCGCCCCTCCCCTATTCCGCCGCGAACGCCAAGGCCGCGCCGGCGGTGTAGCCGGTCTTGGCCGCGAGATCCGCCTTGGCGGCTTCGTATTCGGCGGCGAGGCGCGCCACCAGCTCGCCGGCGCCGGGAACGGATTTGACCGCCCCGATGCCCTGGCCGCAGCCCCAGATGTCGCGCCAGGCCTTGGCCTCCTGATTGCCACCGGAGCCGAAGTTCATCTTGGAGGGATCGGCCTGGGGCAGGTTTTCCGGGTCTAGGCCGGCGCGCTCGATGCTGGGGCGAAGATAGTTGCCCAGAACCCCGGTGAAGAGGTTGGTGTAGACGATGTCCTCGCCGCCGCCCTCGACGATCATCTCTTTGTAGGCGGCCGCGGCGTTGGCCTCCACGGTGGCGATAAAGGCCGAGCCGACATAGGCCAGATCCGCCCCCATGGCCTGGGCGGCCAGCACCGCGCCGCCGGTGGCGATGGCCCCGGAAAGGGCGATCGGCCCGTCGAACCAGGCGCGCAGCTCCTGGACCATGGCGAAGGGCGAGAGCCGGCTGGCGTGCCCGCCCGCGCCGGCCGCCACCGGGATCAGGCCGTCGGCGCCCTTCTCGATCGCCTTGCGGGCGAAGCGCTCGGAGATCACGTCGTGCAGGACGACGCCGCCCCAGCCGTGGACGGCGGCGTTGACGTCCTCGCGCGCGCCCAGGGAGGTGATGACCACCGGGACCTTGTATCTGGCGCACAGCTCGACATCGTCTTGGAGGCGGTTGTTGGTCTTGTGGACGATCTGGTTGACCGCGAAGGGGGCGGCCGGGGCGGCCGGGTTCGCGCGGTCCCAGTCGGCCAGTTCCTCGGTGATCCTGGCCAGCCACTCGTCGAGCTGGGAAAGGGGCCGGGCGTTCAAGGAGGGAAAGGCGCCGACGATCCCGGCCTTGCACTGGGCGATGACCAGGTCGGGGCCGGAGACGATGAACAGCGGCGATCCGATCACCGGCAGGCGCAGGCGGTCGCGCAGGATGGGCGGCAAGGACACGGGCGAGGTTCCTCTCAAGGTGAACGGCGATCAGGTGTAGCCGGTCCCGGCCGCTTGGCAAGACGGCCCTTGCGCCGGCCGTCCCGAGAGCGTCCGATGAGCCCGATGGTCCGGAACCGTCGGGCTCCGGCGCCACGGAGCGGATCATGACCCAAATTCACTGGTTCAATCAGGTCAGCGCGGACTTCGACACGCCGGCCGACTGGTCCGGCGGCGCGGTTCCCGGTCGTCGTGACACCGCCATTCTCGATGAGGGAGGCGGGCGCCTACACCGTCACCGCCTCGGCCGGCGAGACGGTCCGCCGTCTCCAGATCGCCGCCAACGCCACCTTGTCGATCACCGGCGGGGCCTTCACCGCCGAGGCGGGCACGGGGGCGGGGGCCAACGCCGGCGCGATCCTGATCGGCGAGGGCGCGAGGCTGGTGGTCGGCCGCGCCCTGGACAACAGCGGCCTGATCACCCTCGACACCGGCGGCGGCGTCGCCGAACTGCTGTTCAACGACGACACGACCTTGAGCGGCGGCGGCCACATCGACCTGGGGGACGGCCGCGCCAACCTTCTCACCGGAACATCGGGGAACGTCGTCCTCACCAATGTCGACAACACCCTCTTCGGGTCCGGCCGTCTAGGATCCGGCCGGCTGACGCTGCTCAACCGGTCGCGGGGCGTCATCGACGCCAGAGGCGACCAGGCCCTGATCCTGAACACCTCCGGCCGGGTTCTCTACAACGACGGCCTGATCGAGGGCACGGGCGCCGGCGGCCTGACGATCAAGAACACCGTGGTCTTCAACGGCTATCCGGTCAGCGACGGCGTCATCCTGGCGGCGGATGGCTCAAAGGTGCGCCTGCGCGGCGCCGCGATCTTCGGCGGCACGCTCGAATCGACCGGCTCGGGCAAGATCGTCACCGGCCGGGCGGGGGTCTCGCGCGGCTTCCACAACGAACTCGACGGCCGAACCTACGCCGTCCACAATCAAGCCGGGCTGCTGGTCGCCGACCACACCTCCCTGGCCATCCAGGGAGAGATTCACAACACCGGCAGGATCACCCTGGGCGCCCGCGGCCACTTCGCCGATCTGATCGTCAACACATCGAACGCGACCCTGACCGGCGGCGGGTCCGTCCGCCTGCGCGGCGACGCCGGCGATCGCTTCTACGGCGCCGCGGCGACCGCGACCTTGACCAATGTCGACAACCGGATCGGCGGCGGCGGCCTTTTGGGCCATGGCGTCCTCACCTTGGTGAACCAGGCGGGCGGCGTGATCGTCGCCGGCGGCGCGAGCGCCCTGATCATCGACACGGGGACCAGGACCCTCGTCAACGCCGGGATCATCAAAGCGACCGGGCCGGGCGGCGGGCTGATCACGAGCGCGGTCGACAACACCGGAACCTTGAAGGCCGCCGGCGGCGATCTGACGGTGATGGGGGCGGTGACCGGAAACGGATCGGCGACCATCCGCGGCGCGACCCTCGCCTTTGGTTCGAACTTCACCGAAACGGTCGGTTTCACCGGAGCGACCGGTGTGCTGGAGCTGGCCCGGTCGCAGAGCTATGCCGGCAAGATCAAGGGCTTCTCCCTGACCGGCGGCACATCGCTGGGTCTGCGCGACATCGGCTTTACCGGCGCCGGCGAGGCGAGCTTCAGCGGAGACCGCCACTCCGGCGTTCTCACGGTGAGCGACGGAATCCACACCGCCCACATCACCCTGATCGCGACTATACCGGCGCGGCCGTCGTCGCCAGCGACGACGGCCAGGGCGGGGTCGTCGTGGCCGGCGCGTCGCCGCGTCCGGCGACCGTTCCGCCGTTCGTCTCGGCCATGGCGATCCTGGGCGCCGGCGCCGGAGAAGCGGCCCACGCGGCGAACGCGCACGCCCCGCCCGTTTCCCATCTGGCCGTCCTCGGCGCCCACTACGCTTAAGGAACCGGCCGGCCCGCCGAACGCGCACGCCGTACAAAACTGTCACAAAATCCCCCTATGAGGACGCCATCCGGACCGGGGCGAATCACGGGCGCGACGGGGCCGCTAAATGTTTACCCATGGCGACGGTTTCGCCCCCTATCGCTAAGCTGATATCCGGCCCTCTGTGACCGGTCGCGGGGATGCGGCCCATTCGCGGGCGCGACATAAGGAGACGACGATGCTGAAGACACTTTTCGCCGCGGCGCTGGGCGCGGCGCTCGCCGCGGGCGCCGCGAGCGCGGCCAATCTCTCCGGCGCCGGGGCCACCTTCCCCGCCCCGGTCTACGCCAAATGGGCGGAGAGCTACAAGGCCCAGAGCGGCAACGCCCTCAATTACCAGGCGATCGGCTCGGGCGGGGGGATAAAGCAGATCAACGCCAATACGGTGGACTTCGGCGCGTCCGACAAACCCCTGAAACCCGACGCCCTGGCGGCCGCCGGACTCGTACAATTTCCCACCGTCATCGGCGGCGTGGTGCCGGTGATGAACCTGCCGGGGATCAAGCCGGGCGAGGTGCGGATCACCGGCCCGATCCTGGCCGACATCTATCGCGGCATCCGCAAGAAGTGGAACGATCCGGTGATCGCCTCCTTCAACCCGGGGGTGAAGCTGCCAAACCTGCCGATCACCGTCGTCCACCGATCCGACGGCTCGGGCACCACCTTCCTGTTCACCAGCTATCTGGCGATGAAGGCGCCGCATTGGGCCGCCGGCCCCGGGGCCAGCGATTCGGTCAGCTGGCCCACCGGCATCGGCGGCAAGGGCAACGACGGGGTCGCCGCCTTCGTCAAGCAGACGCCCGGGGCGATCGGTTACGTGGAATACGCCTACGCCAAGCAGAACAAGATGACCTATGCGGTGATGCAGAACAAGGCCGGCAAGTGGGTTTCCCCCACCGCCCCGGCCTTCGCCGCCGCCGCCGCCGGGGCCAAGTGGCAGGCCGCTCCCGGCTTCTACCTCCTCCTGCTCGACCAGGCCGGGCCCGGCGCCTGGCCGATCACCGGGGCGACCTTCATCCTAATGCACGCCAAGCAGACCAACGCCCAGACCGGCCACGACGTCCTGGCCTTCTTCGACTGGGCGTACAAGAACGGCAACCCCGCCGCCGCGGCCCTGGACTACGTGCCCCTGCCCGAGCCGGTGAAGGCGCTGGTGCGGCGGTCCTGGGGGAAGATCACCGGCCCGGACGGCAAGCCGGTTTACCGGTAGGGCTGGGCCGATTGGCTAGCGTGCCGACCGCCGCCTTGCGCCCCCTCCACCGCTTCGCGGTCCCCCTCCCCCGTGAAGAGGCACAGGGGGGGATTTATTCAATTCTCCCATGCGAGCGCAGCGGAGCGGGGGCGGTGGCGCGGGGCGGCGACCGCCAAAGGCTGGATCGATAGCCCCATGACCGCCGCCGCGATCCCGACCGCCCCCCACCGCCGCGCCTCGGCCAAGGGGTCGGGGTTCGAGCCGGTGTTCGAGGGGCTGTGCTTCGCCGCCGCGACCGCGCTGCTGGCCGCCCTGGGCGGGGTGCTGGTGTCGCTGGCGATCGGCGGGGCGCCGGCGATAGCGAAGTTCGGGCTGTCGTTTATCACCCGGTCCGAGTGGGACCCGGTCAAGGAGGTCTACGGCGCGGCCGGACCGGTGGTCGGCACCCTGATCACCTCCGCCCTGGCCCTGGCGATCTCCTTGCCGATCGCCGGCGGGGTCGCCTTCTTCCTGGTCGAGCTGTGCCCGGCGGTGCTGCGCCGGCCGATCGGCACGGCGGTCGAACTCCTGGCCGGCATCCCCTCGATCGTCTACGGCATGTGGGGCCTGTTCGTGTTCGCCCCGGTGTTCGCCAGGTACGTCGAGATCCCGGCCATGGGGGCCGCGCCCCCCGGGAGCTTTTGGGAAGGCCTGGTCCAGGGCATTCCCAACGGCTCGGGCATATTGGCCGCCTCGATCATCCTGGCGATCATGATCCTGCCGTTCATGGCCGCGACCTTGCGCGAGCTGCTGATGACCGTGCCCACCCAGGTGCGCGAGAGCGCCTATGGCCTGGGCGCCACCACCGCCGAGGTGGTGATGAGCGTCACCCTGCCCTACATCCGGCGCGGGGCCATCGGGGCGGTGATGCTGGGCCTGGGCCGGGCGCTGGGTGAGACCATGGCGGTGACCTTCATCATCGGCAACGCCCACGGCTTTCCCAAGGGCCTGTTCGACGCCGGCTCGACCATCGCCTCGACCATCGCCAATGAGTTCAACGAGGCCAGCGGCCTGCAGGCCTCGGCCCTGATCGCGCTTGGACTGGTGCTGTTCCTGATCACCTTCACCGTGCTCGCCCTGGCCCGGCTCCTCCTGCGCAATCAGGCGAGGGTCTAGAGGTGGCCGTCTCCGCCGCCCGCGTCGCCTCCCGCCGCCTCGCCAACGGGGCGTTCGTCGCCTTCTGCGTGGCGGTGACCGCTGTCGCCCTGACCGCCCTGGCCCTGATCCTCTATTCCCTGGTGACCCAAGGGGTCGCCGGCCTGAACCTCGACATCCTCACCAAGTCGACCCCGGCGGCGGGCACCCCCGGCGGCCTGATCAACGCCATCGTCGGCTCGGTGATGATGTCGCTCCTGGGCATGGCCATCGCCCTGGTCGTCGGCATACTGGCCGGCACGTGGCTCGCCGAATACGCCGGGTCCAGCCGCTACGGCGCCGTGGTCCGGTTCCTGAACGATGTATTGCTGTCGGCCCCCTCGATCCTGGTGGGGCTGTTCGTCTATGAGGTCCTGGTCGCGCCGTTCAAGGGCTTCTCCGGCTTCGCCGGGGGCGTCGCCCTGGCCCTGCTGGCGGCCCCGGTGATCACCCGCACCACCGAGGATGTGCTCCATATCCAGCCGACGTCCCTGAGGGAATCCGGCGCGGCCCTGGGCTCGCCGGCGCAGCATGTGATCCGCGCCATCCTGTGGCGGGCCGCGTCGGGGGGCATCCTCACCGGCGGGCTCCTGGCGTTCGCGCGGATCAGCGGGGAGACAGCGCCCCTGTTGTTCACCTCACTCAACAACCAGTTCTTCAGCTGGAACATGTTCGCGCCGATGGCCAGCCTGCCGGTGGTCATCTTCCAGGACGCCTTGACCCCCTATCCCGACCTCAATCGCCTGGCGTGGGCCGGCGCCCTGATCATCGCCGCCTCCGTGCTCGGCGTGACCATCGTCGCCCGCCTCCTCTCCCCCGAGCCGAGACGTTCATGAACAGCCTCGCCCCGGACGCCTTCGACACCTCGGTGGCCGCGATCGAGCCGGACCGGATCAAGCTCGACGTCCAGGAGCTCGACTTCTTCTACGGCAAGGCCCGCGCGCTGAAGAACGTTTCGGCGCCCATCGCCAGGAACGCCGTCACCGCCCTGATCGGCCCCTCGGGATGCGGCAAGTCGACCCTGCTGCGCTCGATGAACCGCATGTACGCCCTCTACCCCGGCCAGAAGGCCAGCGGGCGCATCCTCCTGGACGGCGAGGACATCCTGCGGCCCGGGGTGAACCTCTCCCTGCTGCGCGCCCGAATCGGCATGGTGTTCCAGAAGCCGACCCCGTTTCCCATGTCGATCCACGACAACGTCGCCTTCGGCGTGCGCCTCTATGAGACCCTCTCCCGGAGCGACCTCGAGGGGCGGGTGGAGGACGCGCTGCGGCGCGCGGCCCTGTGGGACGAGGTCAAGGACCAGCTGCACGCCTCGGGCCTGGGGTTGTCCGGCGGCCAGCAGCAGCGCCTCTGCGTCGCCCGCTGCATCGCGGTGAGGCCGGAGATCCTGCTCCTGGACGAGCCGACCTCGGCCCTGGACCCGATCTCCAGCGCCAAGCTCGAAGAGACCGTGACCCAGCTGAAGGCCGACTACACCATCGTCATCGTCACCCATAACCTCGGCCAGGCGGCGCGATTGTCGAACTACACCGGCTTCATGTACCTGGGCGAGCTGGTGGAATTCGGCGAGACCGCCGGCATGTTCACCAAGCCGGTCACCACCCGGGCGTCGGACTACATCACCGGGCGGTTTGGATGATTCCCCTCCGCGGAGGAGCGTAACGCCATGGAACACACCGTCAGAGCCTATGACGAGGAACTCGACG
Source organism: Caulobacteraceae bacterium (assembly GCA_013815405.1). Taxonomy (GTDB): domain Bacteria; phylum Pseudomonadota; class Alphaproteobacteria; order Caulobacterales; family Caulobacteraceae; genus Acaudatibacter. The sequence goes on from JACDGF010000057.1 coordinate 7,390, forward strand.
CGATCACCGCCGAGCTGGCGCGGATGGGCGGCCTGGCCGAGGCGGAGGTGGCCGACGCGATCCGCGCCATCGCCCGGCGCGACGTGGCCCTGGCCGAGACGGTGATCAGCCGCGACGCCCGGCTCGACGGCCTGGAAAGCGAGATCGAGCGCAAGGCCATCCGCCTGATCGCGCTTCGCCAGCCGGTTGCGGACGACCTGCGCCGCACCGTGGCGGCGATGAAGATCAGCACCAACCTCGAGCGCTGCGGGGATCTGGCCAAGAACATCGCCAAGCGGGCCCTGGTCATCGCCCAGGCCGAACCGATCACCCCGCTGACCAGCTCCATCGAGCGCATGGGCGAGCTGGTGACCACGAGGCTAAAGGAGGTGCTCGACGCCCTCGCCTCCCGGGAAGTGGCCCGGGCCGTCTCGGTGTGGATGCAGGATCACGAGGTCGACGAGCACTACGACGCCATCTTCCGTGAACTGCTGACCTATATGATGGGCGATCCGCGCACGATCACCGCCTGCGCGCACCTATTGTTCGTGGCCAAGAACCTCGAGCGCATCGGCGACCATGCGACCAATATCGCCGAGATCCTTCACTATGAGATCACCGGCGCCGAACTCACCGAAAAGAGGCCCAAGTCCGATGCCCTCGAACCTCCCGTCCGCTGAGCGCCAGGCCTCGGCGATGAACGCCACCCTGCCTCATATACTGGTGGTCGAGGACGAGGACTCCCTGGCCACCCTCCTCCAGTACAATCTGGACAAGGAAGGCTACGGCGTCGCCCTGTGCGCCGACGGTGAGGAAGCCCTGGTGATGATCGACGAGAAGCAGCCGGACCTGGTCATCCTGGACTGGATGCTGCCCAAGGTGTCGGGGATCGAGGTCTGCCGGCGCCTGCGCCAGCGCCCGGCGACCCGCAACCTGCCGGTGATCATGCTCACCGCGCGGGGCGAGGAGAGCGACCGCATCCGCGGCCTCGACACCGGAGCCGACGACTATGTGGTCAAGCCTTTCTCGATGATCGAGCTTTGCGCCCGCATCCGCGCCGTGCTGCGCCGGATCCGCCCGGGCCTGGCCGAGGACCGCGTCCGCCAGGGCGACATCGTCATCGACCGCGTCGCCCACCGGGTGAAGCGGGCCGGCGAGGAGATCCACCTGGGGCCGACCGAGTTTCGCCTGCTCGACTATTTCATGCAGCACCCGGGCCGGGTGTTTTCCCGCGAACAGCTGCTCAACGCGGTGTGGGGCACGGACGTCTACGTCGAGACCCGCACGGTCGATGTCCACATCGGGCGCCTGCGCCGGGCGCTGGGCGCCGAGGGCGACCCGATCCGCACCGTCCGCTCGGCGGGCTATTCCCTGGACGTCTGAACCTCCTTCGATCCCGCCATTGCGAAAGCCGCCGTGAAATGGTCTCGTGGCCGCCTCACCCTCGGAGAATCTCCATGGCTTCAAGACTCGTTTCCCCCCTGATCGCCGCCACCGTCGTCGCCGGCGTCGCCGCCTCGGTCGCCGTCCAGCCGGCCAAGGCCGCCGCGATCGTGATCCGCCCAGGCTATCACCACCATCATCACTGGCGCGGCCACTACTACCATGGCCATCACTGGCGCCACCACCGCGTCTGCCATTGGCGCCACCACCACCACTATTGCTCCTGGGCGCGCTGGTAGGCTGATCCAGAGGCCGCCGCCGCCGCGCGCGATCCGGCGGCGGCGCGAGCGGCTGGCGCGTCTCGGCCGGTCGCGGAGCTCAGGCGAGGTGGGTTGACCTCGCCGCCGAGAGCAGAGGCCCCCAGGCGTCTGCGTGGGACGGGGTCCAGGCG
>JACDGF010000058.1 GCA_013815405.1 Caulobacteraceae bacterium
CCCCCCCCCCCTATGATACGGTCGCGACCCCCACGGACCGATGAGGTTACTCGCGGGATGGGGCGATGGAGCGTTGGAAGGCGGGCGGCATTCCGCCTTGCCTGCGATGGAGGTCCAAGTAGCGCCGAGGTATGTTGGCCACCCATGGTCAGTTGCTGCGGTGCGACGAAGGGGACAACCGATCGATGAGCACGCCGAAGGGCTATCAACAAATCACTACGCTGAGCAGTTCCACCTCCCTTACGGTGCCAGCTGCATCAACATCCGCGCTGATTTCGGTTGAGGGCCCGAACGTGCGGTGGCGGGATGATATGACGGCGCCGACCGCGTCTGTCGGAATGCCCATGTATGCTGGCGCGGTCCCGCAATTGTTCACCACCGACCTGAGCGCCCTGAGGTTCATTCATGTTGCCACTGGCGCGATTCTCAATGTTTCCTACTATTCATGAGGGCAACCGCCATGAAAACGAAGGGTATTCTCGCGGCTGTCATCACGCTGTCGGCCCACGGAGCGATGGCGGCCCAGCCTGTCTCCGAGCAGGACAGCCTCGGCAACGATGCTACCGACACGACACTTCACGCGGTGCGAACCGCCCCTTCTCCAGCCACCTCGACGAACGCGTCGACGATAGTGAATGTGGGCAATATTTCGACGTTTCAGAATTTGCTTCCCGCTAATTCGGCGCGCAAGGGTTGTACGATCCAGAACCCGCCCGATGCTACCGAGACGCTCTATGTCAACGTCGCCGAAGTCACTACTTCCGCAACACCGGCACACTCCTATCAACTGACCCCCGGCGGCGTCTTCAGTTGCATTCAGGGGGGTATCGTCATCACTGACCGGATCAACGTAAGCGCCGCCACCACGGGGCACGCCTTCGTCTCGACGAGCCAGCCATGAGGTTGATCCTTCCCTTCCTCGCGGTCGTCTGGTCGAGTTCGGCGGGGGCCCAATCCCTGTCCGGCATGGGACCCGCTCCCAATGTCGCCTTCACGTTCGCGACCTCCGGCCTGCTTGGCGCGAACGAGCAGCTTCCGGGCATAAGCTGGACCTCACCGGTCACGCTCAGCCGGAACCTGTCCACCGGCACCTGCACGACAGCCGCCATGGCGGACACGAAGATTACGGTCTTCAACGGCGGAACGCCGATCGCGACCGTGGATTATCAACCCGGCAATCCGCTCCCGGTGATCGACATCATCTCCGCGCCGCTGGGCGCGGGCGCGTTCGTCTACGCCGTCGCGCCCTCCACGCAGGATGCGAGCCTCGCGGGCGTTTCGTTCACGCTGGGTGGACGTTAGCCAAGCCATGTTCCGGCCGCTCATCCCCGCCGCCCTTTGGTGGACCTTGGCGGTCCCCGCGGTCGCCGCTGTCGGCACTCCCGTCCTTTTGGGGACGAACAGCGCCACCACGGGGACCACAGTCACCATATCGACGGCGGCCGCGGTTCCCACGGGGGACTTCATCCTCATTGCCTCGGGCTCGGAGGGGGATGGGCAACTAAACGCTTGCACGGACAACGGCTCGCCCCCCAACGCCTATACGATCGGCGCCCATGTCTCGCCCGCGGGCGGCGAGGCCAATCTGGCGTGGACCGCCATGCCGATCACCCTCCCGCTTGCATCGGGCGCCTCGATCATGTGCACCTGGACCGGTGGTACGTTCCTTCATCTGCTCGGCGCCGTGGCCATACCGGGCGCTTCGGCTATCGACCATGAAGCCGGCGTGACCAAGGGAAGCTCCAAAAATCCAACCGGTACGTCGGGGGTCATGCTCAACCCCACCGACGAACTCGCCTTCTTCGAGCTCCTGGGCGTCAATGAAGGTGGGGATACCGGCTACATCGACGATGTGCTGATCAATCCCGACTTCGCCTTTACCAGCACATCATCCACCCTCCGCCTGGGGCACGAAGTCCCGCCCAGCCGCGCCCCCGCCCTCTATGGGCCGCAGTTCGGCGTCTCGCGGAAGTGGGGGACCAAGGCGATCGTCTTTATGAGTCCACCAGTCGCGCAGCCGACGCGACGGATCAGCTACGCGTCGACGGGCAGTCTTTCCGCCGCGCCGCAGTACAACAACCCGATAACCTGGGGTTACCAATTTCCTACTACCACCGGTGCTTATCTGCAAACCGTTCAAGATCTTCCTGCTGGAATATTTAGAATAGGCATGAACACGCTTGAGAAGAGCCCTGGTTTTTATTCTGCAACTGTAGGAACTATTCGCGATAAGAATGCAAAAATCATTGCGAATATAAAGAACCGGGTTGAAGCCGATAAAATATCAGTGCCGCCAACAGATCAAACAACATACACGAATCTATTGAACCCTTTTTTCACCACCTTCGCATCTGATATTGGACTTGTCACCGTCGAAAACGAACAGGATGGCCCGAACGATTATAGAGAGCACGGCTCATGCAGCTCTGATAGTACGCTCTGCCCCATGGTCGCCTTGGACACGACAGATGACTACATAAGACAGCTGGGCTGGGCGGTGTTGGCCGCCCACGCTTACGGCCTGAAGGTCGCCAATGGCGGATTCAGTTCGTCTGGCGTCGACCTTTGGTACTGGTTCTATCTTTATAACGGCGGCCAGCAGTATGCAGCGGATCAGTACGCCTTGACAGCGTTTTCCGGGAGCAACGATGAGGGAGCCAAGGCTTCCGATCTTCCGACGGCTCAGGACCCCTCCCGGCAAATTTTCGGGAGCAACATACCGGCTTACCTGCATATGCTGCAGATCACCGACATGGTGCCACGGATAAAAGGCACGGGAGCTGATTACGTCTCGGTGCATTCGCTCAATCGCGGACCCTACCCAGGACCGAAATACAAGGCGCTTCAGGCGATCATTCAGGCGTCGGGCTTGCCGCCGGTGTCGGACGCGGTTGGCATCAAGAGTAATGACGCCCCGACGACCGAAGGCGTGGTCGGGATCGGGCCGACGTTCGGCATGACGGTCACCTCCTGGTTCGGCGCGCCCGAACGGGACGACATGAGCGACCACGCCTATCCGATAGCCAAGGACGACGGCACGCTCAACGCCTTCGGCAAGATCTACCAAGCGATCATCGCGACATATCCATGATCATGCGCCAAGCTGTCGGACTTCCCTTCATTCTGGTCGCTGTAGGCGCCGCTCACGCGCAGAGCGTGATTCCGAGCGGTGCGGTTGGACCCGCTTCGGGCGACCTCGCCGGAACCTATCCCGCGCCGGTTATCGCCAACGGCGTGGTGACGACGGCCAAGCTGGCGCCGATCGCCGCCAATTCGGTCCTCTCTAACTGGACGAGTGTGACCGCCAATGTCTCGGCCAACACCTGGCCTTCCTGCAGTTCGGCCGGCAAGGCGCTGAAATATCAGAGCGGCGTCGGGCTGGGGTGTGCCAACTTTCTCGGCTCCAACACCTTCACCGCGACCCAGACCATCAATCCCCAGGCCGAAACCTCGGGGCTGATCGTCAGCGGCGGCTCAATCACGACGACGAGCGCGATTCCCGGAATAAGCGTCGCGGGCACGATCAACACGAGCGGCACCGTGGACGGCGCCGGCCTGCTGATCGCCATCGCGGATAAGGCTCATGGCCCGGCCAGCTATCTGATCGACGTCTATGGCGGGCCGATGGGCGCGACGCCCGAAATGAGTCTGGGGCCCACGGGCAATCTCAACATCAACGGCAGCTTGGTCCTGGGAAGAGACACGACCACGACAGCCCCGCCTGTCAAGTCAGTCGAAGGGACGAGCATCGCCAGCGGCACGCCCGACCTGATCGGCGGAGGACTCAACCTCCAAGGTGGCCAGGGGACCGGCGGCGGCGCGGGCGGCGTGGTCAAACTCCAGACGGCGCCGCCCGGCACTTCGGGCGGAATGACCCCTAACCTCGAAGTGACTTGGCTAAGCGGCGACGCCAGCACACACCACGCCTTTGGCGGGAGCGTCCCTACAATCTCGAGTTGTGGAACGGTCAGCCTCGAAAGCCACTCCTCCGATTCCGCCGGGCAAGTGAACATCTCGGGAGGGCCCGCCAGTTGTGCGATCACCTTCGCGATCGCCTATACCACCTGGAATCACCGCCTTGCGACCGCCCAGAGCGGGTTGCCGGTCGGCTACAACTACGGCCTCACAGCCCTCAACATCACGGCCACGACCGCCGCACCGGCCCTGTCGGGGAAGATCGACTACATCTGCGAGGGCATATGACCCGACTAGCCCGGCGCCGAGTGCCAGGCTGCCGACGATGCTTGACGCGAGGCTCGACCGCACCGCGGCCGCCCGGCGGCCGCGGTGACAAAAGGGAGTGACGTCGATGAAGGTGATTCACTGGATAAATTCCGCGGGCGGCGACTTCGACGACGGCGCCGACTGGAGCGGCGGCGCGGTTCCGACCGCGCGAAACCGCGCGGTCATTGACGCGCCGGGAACCTACACGGTCACCCTGTCGTCGCGCGAATCCGTGCGGTCTTTGGCCCTAAATGCCCCGGGCTCCACCCTCTTGCTCGAGGACGGCGCCATGCTATCCCTGGGGCGGGGCTTGACCCTGAAGGGCGGCGGCTTGACTCTCAACTTTGGCGCGACGATCAGCGGTGGAACCCTTCTAGCAAAGAAAGGAAAATTCGACTGGCGGGGAGGCACTCTGGATGCTGTAACCTATGATGGCCCCCTGAATCTGAGGCATCACCGATCCGACGTCCATATCGGCGTTGACGGTATAGTGCTTAGGGGTGCCGACGGGACAGGCCCAGGCACCGTTAATATTTCCAGAAATGGTTTTCTTCATTTTGATGGTAGTCAAACCGTCGACGATGCCACAATAAACATAAGTAATTCTACCGTGGATTTCGGGTCCGGCACACCAGACACGACAGTGACATTGGGAAGTCAACTTGCTATTAATCATCTTGGCGGTATTTCCCTTATTTTTGGCATCAAAGTTACAAACGACGGTTATATTAATGCTGAGGCAAAGTCTAGAAAGTCTGAACTCGGAATTTTTACGAACGAATTTACCAATAGTGGTGTAATTGTGGTTTCTAACGGGGATTTTGCGAAAATCCAGCCGACAACGTTCACCAACTTGGTCAACGGAACATTGACGGGCGGGAGTTATGAAGTCGACGAAAATTCATCCTTGGAGCTAAACGGAAACAGCGCAGTGACCAGCGATAACGCTGTCATTACCTTGGCCGGGCCAGGTTCGGCCATGAAGAGTCGAACCGCCTCCTCGCATGAAGTCTCCATCGAATCGACGCTAACGACGATCGGCTCGGGCGGAACCCTGAGTCTGCTCGCCGGCCGAGACTGGACCTCGACCTTGGCGATGACCAATTCGGGAACGCTCGTCCTGGGGGGAGGGACTTTCGCGTCCGCGGCGTTGACCAACGACGGGCTCATCCGAGGGAGAGGCGTGATAGCCGTGGCCATCATCGATGATGGAACGATCAAGGCGGTGAACGGGACATTGGAACTCACCCGATCGACCAGCGGCGCCGGCGCGTTGGAGGTGAACCCGGGCGGGGTTCTCCAGGTGGACGCGGCGGCGGCGGCGTCCCTGACCGCGACCTTCAACGGCGTGGGCGGCAATCTGAAGCTGGGCGACGCCGCCGACTTCGCCGCGACCATCGCCGGCTTCGCGGCGGGCGATACGATCGACCTGCTGGGCCAGGCGGCCACCAGCGCCACGCTCCAGGCCGGCGACCAGCTGGTGGTGAAGAACGGGAGCCAGACGGTCGCCACCCTGCAACTTTCCGGCGACTACACCGGCGATGGCTTCGCCGTGGCCTCCGACGGCCATGGCGGTTCGAACATCACCGTCACCGCCGGCCTGCTCGCCCAGGCGATGGCGTCCATAGCCCCGGCGGCGGCCGCACAAATCGGCCACAGCCCCGAAACCTGGCGGCCCCACGCCGCGATGCTCGCGGGCCCGCGCGCGATGACGGCGTAGAAACCGCGGGCGCGAGCGCGCGATCGGCTCCTCCGAATCCCGCCCGCCCCGGCTCGAGATCGCCTCACGATCATCCTTGCCGTCAAGGCTCCCGGATTCCCACATCTCGCTCGCGGTCACCCTCCCTCCCCCGTGAAGAACGGGGGGAGAGGGCTTGATAAGGATCGACGTCGGAGTTGAACAAGCAACCCGTTATGACGCGGTAAGACTACCGGATGCACACATCTCACTTGGGAAGGCGCGCAAAATGTCCTTCTCCCCCTGCGGGAGAAGGTGTCGCCGGAGGCGACGGATGAGGGGTCGCGAGGCGGTTGCCGGTAGGCGTCAAGAGCTTAACCGGAAATGCTACGCGACCCCTCATCCGACCCCCTTCGGGGGCCACCTTCTCCCGCAAGGGGAGAAGGATCGCGCGCGTAGTCCCCCAAGCCGCTGAATTCCAAGCACGTTTTCCGTCGTGTGAATCCGGTGGCCCCGGAGGGGGAAGAGAAACGCGTTGTTAGCCCGAACGCCTCGCCGTGGGCCTCGACGCTGGCGAACTTGCCCGTTTGCTTGGCGTCGGATAGACGTCCTCGGTCACGACTTGGCCCTGATCTTAAGGGATGGCCGATGAAATCCGCTCGTTCCGCCATCGCGCTTGCCCTGATCCTCGCGCCCGGCGCTTTGGCGGGACGAGCGGTTTGCCAAGCCAAGCCGTCGGAAATCGTTTCCGCCGACCGGCTTTTCCAGGCCGGAAAGTTCGACGAAGCCGACAAGATCTACGCGCGGCTGGCCGCTCGCGATCCGAAGGACTATCCGGCGGTCCTCCAGCTGGGGCGTATCGCGCTGATGGCGAACCCCCTGGACGATGCGCGAAAATGGCTGAACATGGCCATGGGCCTGCGGCCGGGCGACGCCGACGCCAAGGTCATGCTGGCCGAGGTGTTCTACCGCCGCGACGATTTCCAGAAGGCGGCGGCGTCGCTGAACGGGGTCGACGTGGGCGCCAATACGCTGATCAAGTCACAGTATCCGACCTTGAACGTCGCGAAGCTAACGAGCTTCAGGGGCCAGACCCCCTATGAGGTGAGCGGCGGCGGGGAAGAGACGCGCCTGCCCTTCGTGACCTCCGTCCTGTTGCCGGTGGTCAGCGTGCGGGTGAACGGCGGGGCGCCAGTGACCTTCTTCATCGATACCGGCGGTTCGGAGGTCACGCTCGACACGGCGTTCGGGGCGGAGCTCGGCGTGCCGCGGTTCGGGACGGTCCAGGGGACCTTTTCCGGCGGCCAGCACGCGGATGTCCAACTCGGGCGGATCGACTCGCTGACCGTCGGCGATTGGACGGTCAGGAACCTGCCCATCGCCATGCTTCCCCTGCGCCAACTCTCCAAGGACTTCGGCGTGAAACGGATCGACGGGATCATCGGGACCACGCTTCTCTACCACTTCCTGGCGACCCTGGATTATCCACGCGGCCAGCTCGTGCTGCGGCGGAAGACCGCGGGGAACCTGCGGCGGTTCGCGGCGGGGCCGTCGGCCAAGAGGGTCGCGGTTCCATTCCGGATGGCGAGCGACCACTTCATGGTGGGCTGGGGACGGGTGAACGCGGGGACTCCCGCGCGCCTCTTCGTCGACACCGGGCTGGCGGGGGCGGGGGTCAAGCTGGCGGAGTCGGTGATCCAGGAAAACGGGATCACGCTGGAGGAGGGCAAGGCCACCCAGGGGGCCGGCGGAGGCGGGACCTTGAAGATCACACCCTATACCGTGCGTCGGCTTTCCTTCGGAGACGTCCAGGAAGACAATGTCGCGGGTATCTACGACGGGCCGTTCCCGTGGGAAAACACCTTCGGCTTCCACCTCGCCGGCATGGTCGGCCACGAATTCTTCAAGCCCTATGCCGTGACCTTCGACTTTGAAGGCATGAAAATTTTCCTGCAATAGAAGCCATCGGCCCATCCGGGTGTACGACCAAATTTCCGCGACCCTCGCCAGTTGTCCGCGCCGGACCTCGGGCCGTCCAGCATGAAAGCCCCTCCCCCCGGCGCCCGGGCCGCGCCCGCCACCGCCCGCAACCGGGGCCCGATCCTCGAGGCCCTGAGGCGGCGCCTGCCCGGGAGCGGCGTGGTGCTGGAGATCGCCGCCGGGACAGGCGAGCACGCGGCCTTTATCGCCGCCGCCCTGCCCCACCTTGAATGGCGGCCGACCGACCCCGACCCCGGCGCCCTCATCAGCATCGCCGCCTGGCGCGAGGACGCCGCCCTGCCCAACCTCCTGCCGCCGCTGGCGCTCGACGCCTCGGACCCGGACGCCTGGCCGGTCGAACGGGCCGACGCCGTGGTCGCCATCAACATGATCCACATTGCCCCATGGGAGGCGGCCCGGGGGCTGATGACCGGGGCCGGCCGCGTCCTGCCGCCCGGCGGCCTGCTCTTCCTCTACGGCCCGTTCATCGAGGCTGGTGTCGAGACCGCGCCCAGCAACCTGGCCTTCGATCTCAGCCTCAAGAGCCGCGATCCGGCGTGGGGCGTCCGCCGGCTGGAGGACGTTGCGAGGTTGGCCGCCCGGCGCGGCCTGGGGCTCGCCGAGCGCATCGCCCTGCCGGCCAACAACCTCGGCCTGTTCTTCCGCAAGGCGTGAGACTTCAGGTCGGCGCGCCTGGGGCGGCGGATCGGATCGACTCTGGGACCAGGTGTCGCGGTGGAACCGCCAGCCGTCGTCGATCGAGAACGGCCCGCCCGCGATCGCGAAGGCGCCGGCGAGGCAGGCCACGGCCAGCACGAAGCCGACGGCGGCGATGATGGCGAGGGTGCGGATCATGCGGCAATCCCGTGGGGTTCGAGGGCGGGCCGAAGGAGGCGCAGATGGAGGCGCCCGTACCACACCAGGGCGTGGGTGCAGCCGATGGCGCCGAGGGTCGCCAGGGCGCCCAGGCTGGCGGCGGCCGCCACCAGGCCGAGCCCCGCCAGCAGCAGGGCCGTCACCGGGGCGGCGTGGATCACGAACGGCCCGGCCACCGTCAGCACCGCGCCGACCCCGAAGGCGGCGAGGGCGGCGATGAAGAGGCCCAGCAGGGTTCCGCCGATCCAGATGACGACGGGCGCCAGGATCAGGATGTCGATCGCGCCCAGGCCCAGGACCGCGAACACGGCGCTGGCGGCGGCCGACGGGCTGCGCTCGGCCTCCCAGCGCTTCAGGCCGGCCTCGGCGTGGAGCTCGCGCGCCAGGCGATCGGGATCGCCC
>JACDGF010000059.1 GCA_013815405.1 Caulobacteraceae bacterium
TCCTGATGGTGGCGCCCCTGGGCCCCGGCCGGGCGGTGCGCGAAACCTACGTCAACGGCGGCGGCATGCCTTGCCTTATGGCGGTCGCCCAGGACGCCACCGGCGACGCGGCGGCCCTGAGCCTTGCCTATGCCCGGGCGATCGGCGGCTATCGGGCGGGGGTGATCGAGACGACCTTTCGCGAAGAGTGCGAGACCGATCTCTTTGGCGAACAGGCGGTCCTCTGCGGTGGCCTGACGGCGCTGATCCGGGCGGGGTTCGAAACCCTGGTCGAGGCGGGCTATGCCGCCGAGGTGGCCTATTTCGAGTGCCTGCACCAAGTCAAGCTGATCGCCGACCTGATCCACGAGCGCGGCATCGCCGGAATGAACGGCGCGATCTCCAATACCGCCGAATTCGGCGAATATGTCAGCGGCCCGCGGCTGGTCGGCTCCCAAACCAAGGCCGAGATGAAACGCATCCTGGGTGACATCCAATCGGGACGTTTCGCGCGCGACTGGATGGCCGAGTGCGCCGCCGGCCAGCCCAACTTCAAGGCCGCCCGCCGTCGAGCCGCCGAACACCCCATCGAAGAGGTCGGCGCCCGCCTGCGCGCCATGATGGCGGAGGTCGGCGGGAACAAGTGAGAGCCTTAGGTTGCGCAATTCCCACCTTTGCGGGGAGGGGTGGAACGGGAATGGGGTAACCTATCAGGCGGTCCCGGCAGGTTGAAAGTCCGCCCGCGAAGTTGGGATCGCTGTTCTTTAGACGCTGGAATTTTCCTCGTCCCGTTCCTGAGATGGCGGCTGTTCACGACCGCTGGGCAAGAAATCCGGGATCCGGACGGTCTTGAGCCATGCCCGAAGCTTCGCGGACGTCTGTTCGGTTGGGGCCGACTTCGGTGCTTGCATCATCGGTAAGCCAGTTTCCGCCACCTCATGACCTCGATAGCGGACATTCACCCCCACGCAAGCCCCGCCTCCCCCCGGAGGATCGCTTCGGCCTCGACGGTGTGCTTGGCGCCGTCGCGCTCGTGGAGGACCAGAGGCGGAAGGAGGCGAAGCGGCGCCTGGCCGGTCTTGACGGCGTGGACCAGGACGCGCTTGGCGGGCGCGTCGGCGAAGGGCTGGACCGGCCTGATCCGGAAGGAGCCGGCCTTGGGGGCCAGAAGGCCCAGGATATCCGCCAAGCGGTCGGCGCGATGGACGAGGATGATCGCGCCGCCGTCCCGAACCGCCTTGGTCAGGAAGCCCAGCCAGGCGCCAAGGCCGTCGTCGGCGATCCAGGCGCTCCGCTTGGCCGGTTCGGGGCCGCGAAGGCGCGCGGCGTCATCAAAGAAAGGCGGATTGGCCATGGCGGCGTCGAAAGGCGCCAGGCCGAGCCGGGCGAAGGGGGAGGCCACTTCGCCGACCAACGCCCCGACGCGGCCTTCCAGACCATTGAGGGCGATGTTCTCCAAGGCTAGGGCCAGCGCTTCGGCGTCGCGCTCCACGCCGGTGAAGCGCGCGCCGGGGCGACGGAGCGCCGCCGCCAGAAGCGCCGCACCGACGCCGCAGCCGACTTCCAGCACCCGGTCGCCCTCGCCGGCGTCGCACGCCGCCGCGAGCAAGGCCGCGTCCATTCCGGCGCGATAGCCTTCGCGGGGCTGGCGAAGGCGAAGGCGCCCGCCCAGAATCCTGTCTTCCGTCGGCGCCATGGGGCCTGCGCGCTCCGCGTGATTGCCTTGACCCTGACCTATCCCGCCACCATTGTCCCAAGGCAACGGCGCGAGGCTTGGGCGCGGAAAGAAGGAGCGCGGGGTCTTGGACGCAGCCAAAGCCGTCATCGCCCGCCCGCCGGGGTCGGCCGATCGATTGATGCGGCTGGCGGCGCGGGACATGGCCGGCGTGGACGAGCTGATCGTAGAGCGCCTGCAAAGCCCGGTGAGCGTCATCCCGGCCTTGGCCGAGCATCTGATCGACGCCGGCGGCAAACGGCTTCGACCCCTGCTGACAGTGGCGGCGGCGCGGCTGGCCGGGGGCCAGGGCGAGGCCGGGCTCAAACTCGCCGCGGCGGTCGAGTTCATCCACACCGCGACCCTGCTCCATGACGACGTGGTGGACGGCTCGCGGCTTCGCCGGGGCAAGGTCGCGGCGCACCTGATCTGGGGCGCGCCCTCCAGCGTGCTGGTGGGGGACTTCCTGTTCGCCCGCGCCTTCGAATTGATGGTCGAGACCGGAATCCTGCGCGCGCTCGAGATCCTGGCGCGGGCCTCGCGGGTGATCGCCGAGGGGGAGGTGCTCCAGCTCAGCCGCGCCCACGACATCGATCTTTCCCAGGCGACCTATCTGGAAATCATCACCGCCAAGACCGCCGAACTTTTCGCCGCCGCCGCCGAAGCCGGCGCGGTGTCCGCCGGCGCGAGCCCCGCGCGATCGGCCGCCTTGCGCGCCTACGGGCGGAATCTGGGGCTGGCCTTCCAACTGGCCGACGACGCTCTCGACTACGGGGGCGCCACCGAAACCCTGGGCAAGAACGCGGGCGATGATTTCCGCGAGGGCAAGGTGACCCTGCCGCTGCTTCTCGCCATCACCCGCCTTGGAACGCGGGAAAGCGGGTTCTGGGAGAGGGCCGTCGCCCGCCGGGAACAGACCGACGCCGATTTCCGCCGGGCGCGCGAACTCGTCGTCGGCGCCGGCGCCCTCGAGGCCACCCTGGACCTCGCCGGAGACCACGCCGAGGCGGCCAAGGCCGAACTCGCCGGCTTCGCGCCCGGCCCGTGGCGGGATGGGCTCGAGGCCCTGGCCGATTTCGCGGTCAGCCGGCGGGCTTAGGCAAGCCGCTCACCCCGGGCCGATCATCCTTTCGGGACGCACCAGGGCGTCGAAGCGTTCTTCGGTGACATAGCCGCCGCCGACGGCCTCCTGGCGCAGGGTCGTGCCGTTGCGGTGGGCGGCCTTGGCGATCGCCGCGGCGGCGTCGTAGCCGATTTCGGGCGCGAGCGCGGTGACCAGCATCAGCGACCGCTCCAAGGCCGCCTTGATTACATCCTCGCGCGGCTTGATCCCCGTCACGCAATGTTCGGTGAAGCTGACGGCGGCGTCGGCCAGCAAGCGGGTCGACTGCAGGAAGTCGTAGGCCATCACCGGGTTGAACACATTGAGCTCGAAGTGGCCGGAGGCGCCGGAGAAGGTGATCGTCGACTGGTTGCCGAACACCTGGGCGCAGACCATGGTCAGGGCCTCGCACTGGGTGGGGTTGACCTTGCCGGGCATGATCGAGGAGCCCGGTTCGTTCTCCGGCAGGGCCAGCTCGCCCAGGCCCGAGCGCGGGCCGCTGCCCAGCAGGCGGATGTCGTTGGCGATCTTGAACAGGCTGGCGGCCACGGTGTTGATCGCGCCGTGGGTGAAGACCAGGGCGTCGTGCGCGGCCAGGGCCTCGAACTTGTTGGGCGCCGAAGTGAAGGGCAGGCCGGTGATCTGGGCGATCTTGTCGGCCACCATCTTGTCGAAGCCGATGGGCGCGTTGAGGCCGGTGCCCACCGCGGTCCCACCCTGGGCGAGCTGCATGAGCATCGGCACGCTCAATTCGATGCGGGCGACGCCGTTTTCGACCTGTTGGGCATAGCCGGAGAATTCCTGCCCCAGGGTCAGGGGGGTGGCGTCCTGGGTGTGGGTGCGGCCGATCTTGATGATTCGCGCCCAGGCCTGGGCCTTGTCGTTCAGAGCGTTGCGAAGGCGCCGGAGAGCGGGGATCAGGCGGTGGACGACCTCCTCGGCGGCGGCGATGTGCATCGCCGTCGGATAACTGTCGTTGGAAGACTGAGAGAGATTGACGTGGTCGTTGGGGTGGACGGGGGCCTTGGATCCCATGACGCCGCCCAGGATCTGGATCGCGCGATTGGAAATCACCTCATTGGCGTTCATGTTCGACTGGGTGCCCGAGCCGGTCTGCCAGACCGCCAGGGGGAAGTGCCCGTCGAGCTTGCCTTCGATGACTTCCTGGGCGGCGGCCACGATGGCCTCTCCGATGCCGGGGTCGAGCTTGCCCAGGGCGATGTTGGTCTCGGCGGCGGCTCGCTTCACCACCCCCAGGGCCCGGACCACCGGCAAGGGTTGTTTTTCCCACCCGATCTCGAAGTTGCCCAGGCTCCGCTGCGTCTGCGCCGCCCAATAGCGATCGGCGGGGACTTCGATCGGGCCGAAGCTGTCTGTCTCGGTTCGCGTCGTGGTCATGGCGTCCCCGGCTGATGATGCGGGGTTTTAGCCCGCCCGCCGGCCTCGGCAAAAGGCGCGGGGGGGCTCAACGGCTCCACGGCTCCAGGGCGCCCCAGAAAGCCAGCAGGACGGCGTAGGCCAGGAAGACCAGGGCGGTCAGGGTGAAGCGCGCCTTGCGGCCGCCCGTCCAGCTGTCCACCCGCCGGCCGCCGCGCCAGATGAGGGGCAGGAAGACCGGCGTCAGGGCCGCCATCATGGCGGCCAGGAGCGCGCAGCTGGAGGCGAGGACGAGCAGGAGGCCCGGCCATCCATAGACGACCGTCGCGGGATCGCCGACTCCCGTCGCCCAGGCGCCGAACAGTCCCATGGCGATCAGCCACAGGACGGCCTGGGTGGTCTGGACCAGGCCGGCCCGCCGTTGGGTGGAGCTTTCGCGAAAATCCCGGCGCGCGCGCGCCGCCAGGTCGGCGACGGCCGCCAGGGAGGCCAGGGCGGTCAGCGCGGTGAGCAGGATGAGGGCGCCGGTCTGGCCAAGGTATCCGACACGCTCGAACGCCGTGGCGCCGGATGGGGCGAAGAACCGCCGCGCTTGGCCGTGCGCCAACTGGAAGACGAGGGCGCCGACCCCGTCGTCGGCGACGAAGCGGCCGGCCGCGGGCAGGCCGATGGGCGAGAATCGGCGCGCGCCTTCGCGATCGGCCACCACCAGCCGCCCGTCCTCGGTCACCCTCACCCTGGCCGCGCCGATCAGGCGATCGACGAAACTCTCCAGGCCGCCATAGGCGCGCCGATCGGTGAGATAGACCGCTTCGAAGGCGGCGCGGTCGGCGAGCAGGGCGGTCGATCCTCGGGGCGGCGACCCGGGCGGCGGCGCGTCGAACTCCCGCACGATGCGCGCGGCGAGGGCGCCCGCCAGAGCGGCGCCTGAATCGGTGTTGGTGGAAACGAACACCCCCAGGTTCAGTTCGGGAACCAGGACCATGCTGGAGAAGAACGAGAGCGTGGCGCCGTCGTGGCCGACCCCGGTCAGGCCGCCCGGCAGGCGCTCTTCCATCAGCCCATGGCGAAAGGCCGGAACCCCCGGGGCAGGCCGAGGCAAGGGGCTCGCAAAGGCCGCGGCGGCGGCCTGGCCATAGACCCTGACGCCGCCCAGGGCGCCGCCGCCCAGCAGCATCAGCATATAGCGGGCCATGTCCCCGGCTGTGCTCGAGGCGGCGCCGGCCGGGGCGATCTGGCCGATATATTCGAACGGCCGCCGCCGCCAGCCGTCGGCAGTCCAGCGATAGCCTTCGGACATCTCCGCGGCGAGGGCGGGCGCGATGGGCGCGGGCCTGTCGCGGGCGAGCGGATGGGGTTCGCGAAAGGTGGTCCGCGCGAGGCCTAGGGGCCCGGTGATGTCGGTCTCCACGAGGGTTTCGAACGGCTTGCCGGTCACCTCCGCCACGGCCGCCCCCGCCAGGGCCGCGCCATAGTTCGAGTAACTTACCAGGGCCTCCGGTTCGCGCACCCGCCGGGGGCGTTCCTGCCGCAGATAGACCTCCAAGGGACGCACCCGCCGGTAGTCCCGCTCGAACAATTGGCCCAGCGCCCGATCCTCGAAACCGGGGGTGTGGTTCATCAGGTCGCGAACCCGGATCGGCTGTTTGTAGCCCTGGTCGGGGATGCGCAGGGCCTCTGGCAGATAGAGGTTGATCGGCGCGTCCAGGCGCATGCGGCCGGCCTCGACCTGACGCAAGACCACGATCCAGGTGAAGGTCTTGGAGATCGATCCGATCCGGAAGAGAGTGCGGTCCGGATCGACGGGGCGATAGGGATCCAGGCTGGCGAAGCCATAGCCCTTCTTCAGCGCCACGGCGCCGTTCCGGACGACCGAGACGGCAGCCCCCGCGATATGGTCCCGCGCCATGGCCTGGCCGACCACGCCGTCCATGAACGCCTCCAGCTCGGCCGGCGCGGGAGATCCGGCCGGGGCGAACCGCGCCGGCGCCGCGGGGGCTCCCGCGCCGACAGCCGCGGTCGCCGACATCAGGGCGCCGGCGAGGATGATCAGGCGAGCGGTCCGGCGCGAGGCTTTCATTGCCGACGATCCTTAGACCACCCCGCCGGCGAAGGACACGCAAGCGCCGTTCTAGCCGGGCCCATCGGAGAAGGCCGGAAGGTTCAGGCGCAAGGCGGCGCCGACCGACGCTTGGGGCTCGGAGGGCGGGCGCATGTGTTCGATCCGCTCGCGCCGTTCGACGCAGGCGCGGACCTTGGGCGCGAGGTCGATGAAATCGCGGGCCCTGGGCAGGGTCTCCAGCACGCAGCCGTCGAAGAAGGGATAGGTGTCGCCCTCGCCGCAGCCGAAGGAGGACC
The DNA here is from genome assembly GCA_013815405.1 of Caulobacteraceae bacterium. Classification (GTDB taxonomy): domain Bacteria; phylum Pseudomonadota; class Alphaproteobacteria; order Caulobacterales; family Caulobacteraceae; genus Acaudatibacter. The sequence continues at coordinate 6,531 of JACDGF010000059.1, forward strand.
GGTCGCGCCTGGCGGCGGTCAGGACCATGCGGTCTGGCCCCGCGAGGGCCGGCACGAAGACTCCGGAGAAACAGGCCGAGACGACGACCACGGTGGGGCGGGCGGGGCAGGCGCGATCCACCAGGGCGGCCAGGCGGCGAGGGGTGAGCAGGCCCTCGCCCGCGATCGCGCCCTGCGGCGCCCCGTGAGAGGTGAGGTAGATCAGGCATCCGCCGGGAGCGCGGATGGCAAGATCGCGTAGCCCGGCGAATATGGCCGCCGGGCCCACCCGGACGGGGTCGGCTTCGGGATAGCGCTCCGGGCGGACCGAAAACTGCCGGATATGGGCGCGCGCGAACCCCTTGCGCACCAAGGCCGCGGCGATGGCCCGGCGGGCGTTGTCGAAGGCCTCGGTGAGCTCGCCGGCATGGGCGGAATGATCGTCGCCGGCCGCCACCACGGCGGCCCAGTCGTGGAAGGATGGGGCGGCCCATGCCCCGCCGGGCGCGGCCGGCGCCGCGATCAGCGTGAGCGCCATCAGCAGGCTTCCTTGGCCGCGCGTGAGGCGCTCTCGACTAGGGAAGACGCGCCACCGCGGCTATTTCTTCCGGAACTGATCGAGGGAGACGATCTTGGGCTCGTCCTTTTGCTTGGGGGCGGAGAGCGACGCCGCCGGCGGGGAGTCGGCGGGCCGTTCCGGCTTTTCCAGGGGATTGAACTGCAGGAGATACTGTACGCTGGGATCGTAGAACCGGGTTACGGCCGCATAGGGGATCGAAAGGCTCTTGGGTTCGCCGCCGAATTGCAGGGTGACCGAGAACAGGGTGTCGCCCGCGACCAGGTCCCAGTACTGGTTTTGCAGGACGATGGTCATTTCCTCGGGGTAGCGGCCGAGCAGGTCCGCGGGTCCGGCGACGCCGGGGGCGTCGGTGCGAAAGCTGATGTAGAAATGGTGAGCGCCGGGGAGGCCCCGGGGCGAGGCCGCCCGTTGCAGAGCGGCCCGGATCACCCCACGCAAGGCTTCCTGCTGCAGCGCTTCGTAGCGCATCAGGTCTGGCGGGGTGTGATCCTGAGCCATGAATAAAGACCCTAGCGCGGGGGGCCGGTAAGGCAAGAGCGGGACCGGGAAGATTCGCGGCCAACCGCATTTGGGGGAAGAAGTGGGGAGCTTCTGGCGCCAGGCGCTCCCAGTTCTCGCGTCTAGTAGGGGAGCGCCGCCCTGCGCGCGTTGAAAAGTGGGGAGCTTCTGTTGCCAGGCGCTCCCCGGGCCCCGCCTGGCGCTGCTAAGACACCAGGGCTTTAAGGTCGAATCCGACCGCACCGCTTACGCGGCGAGGGCGTATTCTTGAGCGAAGTTATCGTTCGCAGTTAGTTTAAGGCCCGAAACGGTGAGCCACGCCGGGAGAAAGCAACGCCTTTGGACGTCTGTCGATGCTGATCGGCCCCCAAGGCCCCGCCGATAACGCGGAGAATGGGATTTGGTGGAGCCGCCGGGAATCGCACCCGGGTCCAGTCCGCTTATTGCGCGCGCGTTTATCTCCATAGTCCGGAGTGATCCGAACATGGCGGATATAGGCTCGATCGGGGCTCGGGAGAAGGGCGGCGGCGGCGAAGCGTGAACGGCGGGTCGATTTTTCGTGAACCGACGCCGCCGCCGCGCGGCCGGCATTGCGCGAAGGGCCGCCGACCGGAAGGGTCCGCCCGGGCCAAGAGGAGGGCCGAGACGATGAAAAGCCTGTTGCACGCCGGCAAGTTCCTGGCCCTCGACATGGCCTCGACGGTCTTTTTCCTGATCACCTATCTGGTGACCCGGAACATCGCCGTCTCTGTCGCCCTGGGGATGGCGCTGGGCGCCGCCCAGATCGGCTGGCAGCTCAAGGCGAAAAGGCCGGTCGACACCATGCAGTGGATGAGCCTGTTCCTGGTGATCGCCTCGGGAACGGCGACCCTGCTGACCCGCGACGCGCGCTTCGTGATGATCAAACCGAGCCTGATCTACGCCGTGGTGGGCGTCGTGATGCTAAAACGGGGATGGATGAACCGCTACCTGCCGCCCGAAGCGATCCGCACCGTCCCGGACATCGCGATGGTGTTCGGCTACCTCTGGTCGGGCCTGATGTTCGCCTCGGCGGTCCTCAATCTCGTCTTGGCCTTGAGGCTGAGCCCGGCGGCCTGGGCGTCCTTCATGTCGGCCTGGGCCATCGTCAGCAAGCTGGCGCTGTTCGCCGTCCAGTACGGCGCCATGCGCGCGATCGGCGTGAGGCGTCACCGCGCCCAAATGGCCTTGGGCGAAGCGCCGGCGGCGGCCTGAATGTACGAAGGCTACTTCGGGTCAGGATTGCCGATGTCGATCAAACCCTTCCACGCGCCGGCGGCGTTCTTGCGCCAGACGGTGACGTAGCGGCCGCCGAAGGGCGCCGCGCCAGCCGCCCCGCTGGTGAATTTGAACGTCCCCGTGGTCACGCCCATGTCGCCGCCCTTTGAGCCCCAGGCCTCCAACGGGACCCATTCGAGCCGCGCCTTGGAGGGCGCGTCGCCGCCCATCGCCTGGTAGATCGCCGCGGCCCCGCGCGTGGGGGCGCCGGCGCCGAACTGCAGGCCTTCGGTCTCGTCCATGGTCTCGCGGAAGGCCCGGGCGGCGCCGACC
>JACDGF010000060.1 GCA_013815405.1 Caulobacteraceae bacterium
GGGGCCGGCGCCCTCGCCCTCACCGCCGGACGGGCGGTCAAGGGCGCCCTGATCGCCCGGGCCCGAGAGGTCCGAACCCGCGAGCAGGCCCAGGCCCTGCGCGGCCTTCGCCTCTACATCGATCGCGCCGACCTGCCCGAGCCCGAGGAAGACGCCTTCTATCTCGCCGACCTCATCGGCCTGACGGTTCAATCCCCGGCGGGCGAAGCGATCGGTACGGTGAAATCGGTGAACGACTTCGGCGCCGGCGACCTGCTGGAGATCGACCCGGGCGACGGCGGCCCGACCTGGTGGGCGCCCTTCACCCGAGCGGTGGTTCCGGACGTGCGGCTCGCCGAGGGCCTGATCGTGGTGGCGCGGCCCCGGGAGATCGAGGAGTAGAGTCCTCCCTCCCCATCATGGGGAGGGTCGGCCGAAGGCCGGGGTGGGGCTGTCGAGATCATCCCCACCCTCGCGGATTTCCCCACTGCCCCACCCTGGCGGCTTCGCCGCCTGTCCCTCCCCATGAAGGGGAGGGAGGAAGGGCGCCAACGCCCTCACCGCAGATCCGGCGGGGTCGCCTCCGCGGCGAGTTGGAGGACCGCCTCTTCGAGGGTGAGCACCTCCTGAGCCCCCGAACCCAGGCGGCGCAGGGCGAGCTTGCCTTCCTCGGCTTCGCGGCGGCCGGCCACGGCGATGACCGGGACCTTGGTCAGGGAGTGTTCGCGGACCTTGTAGCCGACCTTTTCGTTGCGAAGGTCGGTCTCCACCCGCAGGCCCGCGCGCCGCAAGGCGCCGGCGGCGGCGGCGGCATAGCCGTCGGCGTCGGCGGTGATCGTCGCCACCACCACCTGGACGGGCGCCAGCCACAGGGGAAAGGCGCCGGCGACGTGTTCGATCAGCACCCCGATGAACCGTTCGAGCGAGCCCAGGATCGCCCGGTGCAGCATCACCGGCCGGTGCTTGGCGCCGTCCTCGCCGACATAGGCCGCGCCCAGCCGCTCGGGGAGCACATAGTCGAGCTGGAGGGTGCCGCACTGCCAGGTGCGGCCGATGGCGTCGCGCAGGTGGAATTCCAGCTTGGGGCCATAGAAGGCGCCCTCGCCCGGAACCCGTTCGACCTCCACCCCGGCGGCGCGCGCGGCGCGTTCCAGGGTGTCCTCGGCGATCGTCCACTCATCGTCCGTGCCGAACCTCTGGTCGGGGCGCAGGGCGAGTTTCACCGCCTGGAGTTCGACCTCCAGGTCGGCGTAGGTCAGGCGCAAAAGATCGATGAAGGCTTTGGACTCCGCCTCGATCTGCTCTTCGGCGCAGAAGATGTGGCCATCGTCCTGGGCCATGCCGCGCACCCGCACCACGCCCAGCAGAGAGCCAGAGCTCTCGTTGCGGTGGAGGCTGTCGAACTCGGCCATGCGGATCGGCAGCTCGCGGTAGGATCTTTGGCCATGGTTGAAGATCTGCACATGGCCGGGGCAGTTCATCGGCTTGAGAGCCAGGACCTCGCCGCCCTTCATCTCGCAGGTGAACATCTCGTCGTGAAACTTCTGCCAGTGGCCGGAGCGTTCCCACAGGGATCGATCCAGCAGCTGGGGCGTCTTGACCTCGACATAGCCCTCCGCCTCCAATCGGCGTCGGATATAGTTCCGCAGGGTTCGGTAAAGGGTCCAGCCCTTGGCATGCCAGAAGATCATGCCCCGGCCTTCTTCCTGGATGTGGAAAAGGTCCATGGCCGCGCCGATCCGCCGGTGGTCGCGCTTCTCGGCCTCCTCGACCCGCGTGAGGTAGGTCGCCAGATCGGCGTCCGACGCCCAGGCCGTGCCGTAGATGCGCTGGAGCTGGGCGTTCGCCTGGTCCCCGCGCCAATAGGCGCCGGCCAGCTTGGTGAGCTTGAACGCCTTGCCGACGTGGCGCGTGGAGGGCAGGTGCGGGCCCCGGCACAGATCCTTCCACGATCCCTGGCGATAGACGCTGATCGGCTCGCCGCCGGGAATGTCGCGGATGATTTGCGCCTTGTAGGCCTCGCCGATGCCCTCGAAGTGGGCGATGGCTTCGTCCCGGTCCCACACCTCGCGGGCGATCGGTTCGTCGCGGTCGACGATCTGGCGCATGCGCGCCTCGATCACCGGCAAATCCTCCAGGGAAAAGGGCTCGTCGCGGGCGAAGTCGTAGTAGAAGCCGTCCTCGACATTGGGGCCGATGGTCACCTGGGTCCCGGGGAACAGCTCCTGGACCGCCTCGGCCAGGACGTGGGCCGTGTCGTGGCGGATCACATCCAGGGCCTCGGGGCTCTCGCGGGTGACGATCTCGATCGCCCCGCCCGTCTCCAGCGGGCGCGCCAGATCCATGAGGGCGCCGTCGAGCTTCACCAGCAGGGCCTTCTTCTCCAGGGATCTGGAGATCGACGCGGCGACCTCGCGGCCCGTGACTCCGTTTTCGAATGGACGGACCTCGCCGTCGGGGAACTTCAGATCGATCATCTCTCTTTACGCTTTCAGCGCCGTTCGGCGCGGGGCGGGACCGGGTCGTACCCCGAGTCGCCGAAGGGGTGGCATCGGCACAGGCGCCAGGCGGCCAGGGCGCCGCCGCGCAGCGGCCCGTGTAGGATCAGGGCCCGGGCCGCATAGTCCGAACAGGTCGGCAGGAAACGGCATCGGCGCCCGATCCACGGCGAAAGCGCCGTCTTGTAGGCCAGGTGGGCCCAGCCGACGGCGCGCGGATAGAGGTTCATGCCGGCGCGGCTATCGGGCGAGAGGTTCGCCGATCAGGCCGCGCCGGCGCGGCGAGTTCGCGCGGGCTTCGACGCCAGGGCGCGCCGGCAGGCCTCCGCCGTCGCCTCGAACGCGAGAAGGCTGGAGGCGTGGCGCGGCGGATAGTCCTTGACCGGTTGCAGCATCGAAAGGCCCGAAAAACGTCCCGTGGGCGGCGCTCCGCCCGACTTGAGCATAGCACGAAAGGCCTCCAAGGCCATTTCGATTTCGGCGACGTCGGCGCCGATCACGCCGGCGCCCAGCACCGCCGCGGCGGCCTGGCCCAGGGCGCAGGCCTTCACCTCCTGGGCGAAGTCGGCCACCTTGGTCCCGTCCATCACCACGTACGCCACGATCCGGCTGCCGCACAGCCGGGCGACCTTCTCGGCCGAACCGTCCGGCGCGGCCAAGCGCCCGGCGCGGGGCAGGTTGGCCGCGAGGCTCAGGATCTGGCCCGAATAGAGGTCGTCGATCATCGTCGTTTAGGTAGGCGCCCCTGCTCCCTCCCGCCACCTCGCCTCGGCCCTTGCCTTGACCGCTTCGCCCATGGCGGCGAAGCCGGCGCGGAGGGGGCCTCGCACACGGCGGGCGACGGTAGGGCCGAGGAGGCCTTCGAACATTTCGCCGTTGGAGAAGATGCAGCCGGTTTCGGCGAGCTGTTCGATCTCCATGTAGCGGGTGGATTTGATCAGGCCGCCCAGCATCGAAAGCCGCCACAGGAGCTGCTCGTTAGGAATCCAGTCGACCACCACCGGTCGGATGGCTTGCGGCGCCCTTCCGGGCAAGGCCACGGTCAGGCTCAGCGGCGCACCGATCCGCATCACGCCTTCCGCCTTTGGATAGAGGGGATTCCACTCGGCCCAGGCGCCGATGTCGGCGATGAGGGCCCAGATCGCCTCGGGCGGAGCCTGGATGCCCAGGCGATGCTCGATCTTGACCCGCATCAGGCCCGCACCCTCAGTTTCCAGGTCGCGCCCGCCGCCCCGTCCATGACTTCGACGTCGAGGGCCGCCAGCTCGGCGCGGATGGCGTCGGCGCGCGCGAAATCCTTGGCCGCGCGGGCGGACGCGCGCTCGGCGATCAATTGCTCGACCCGCCAGGCGAGGGCCACGCCCGCGTCACCATGGAACCAGGCCTCCGGATCGGCCTGGAGAAATCCCGTCAGCGCGCCGCAGGCCAGGAGCTGGCCCTTGGCCAGCGCCCGCTCGGCCGGCGCCCCGGTCTCCATGCGCCTGGCCAGGGCGAAGAGTTCGGCGTTGGCCCTGGGAGTGTTCAAATCGTCCAGCAGGGCGTCCAGGAACGCGGGCGAGGGCTCGCCGGCCGGGGCGGGCGCGTCGCCCGCCCGCCCCAGCGCGCCGTAGAGGGTGTCGAGGGCGGCCTTGGCCTTGGCGACCGTATCGTCCGTCCAGGCCAGGGGCTGGCGGTAGTGCGAGGCAAACAGCGCCCAGCGCAGGGCTTCGGCCGGCGCGGTCTTCAGCAGGTCGTGGACCAGAAGCACATTGCCCAGGCTCTTGGACATCTTGCGGGCGCCCATGTTCAGGAAGCCGTTGTGCATCCAATAGTTGGCGTAGGCGCGCGGATGATCGGCGCACATCCCCTGGGCCATCTCGTTCTCGTGGTGGGGGAAGATGAGGTCATTGCCACCGCCGTGGATGTCGATGGGCAGGCCCAGGGTCTCCTCGATCATCGCCGAGCATTCGATGTGCCAGCCGGGGCGCCCCGGGCCGAACGGGCTTCGCCACACCGGCTCTCCCGCCTTGGACGGCTTCCACAGCACGAAGTCGGCGGGATGGCGCTTGTAGGGGGCGACCTCCACCCGCGCGCCGGCGATCATCTCGTCCAGGGAGCGGCCGGAGAGCTTGCCGTAGTCGCTATAGGCCTCCGTGTCGAACAGGACATGGCCGTCCGCGGCATAGGCGGCGTCGTTCTCCACCAGGCGCCCGATCATGGCGACGATGGCGTCCATCGTCCGGGTCGCGCGCGGCTCGAAGGTCGGCACCAGGGCGCCCAGGGCCGCCATGTCGGCGTGGTAGGCGTCAAGGTAGCGGCCGGTGATGGCCCCGATCGGAACCCCTTCCTGGGCGGCCTTGAGATTGATCTTGTCGTCCACGTCGGTGACGTTGGCGGCGTAGAGGACATGGCCCTCGCCGTAGAGCCGGCGCAGCAGGCGGAACAGCAGGTCGAACACCACCACCGGGCGGGCGTTGCCGATGTGGGCGTAGTTGTAGACCGTCGGCCCGCAGACATAGACCGTCACCCGCGCCGGATCGTTCGGCACGAACGGGCGCTTGGCCCGCGTGAGGGTGTCGTAGAGGCTGAGGGTCATCGGGAAGGGGACGCTTTGGGGTGATCCATGTCGGGCGAACGGAGGCCGGTCCTAATACAAGCCGCGCGGTTCGGGCGCCATCCGGCCCCGGGGGATCTTCCGACGATCCGGCGCCGGGCGGGGCGGTGGACCAGGGTCACCAGGACGAAGCTGAGGATGATCAGGAGATACCAGGCGCCGATCTTGCCGGCCGGCACCGGCGCCCAGCCGCCTCTTTGGCTGGGATAGACCCAGGCCCCGGCGAAGGTGCCCAGGTTCTCCGCGATCCAGATGAACACGGCCACCAGGCCCACGCCCAGCAGGACCGGCATGCGTCGGGCCTTCAGGTCGGGGGTGAACTGGAACCAGGTCCGGCCGAAGACCAGGGCGGAGAAGGCGAACAGCCCCAGGCGGATGTCGGGCAGGTAGTGATGGGTGAAGAAGTTGGCGTAGCTCGCCACCGCCAACGCCCACGGCGCCCAGAGCGGGGGATAGTGTTCGAAGCGGATGTCGAACAGGCGGATGGTCCGGGCGATGTAGCTGCCGATGCTGGCGTACATGAATCCGGAAAAAAGCGGCACGCCGCCGATCCGAAGGACGCTGGGTTCGGGGTAGATCCACGAGCCGTGGGCGGTCTTGAACAGCTCCATGATCGTCCCGACGACGTGGAACACCAGGATCACCAGGGCCTCGTCCCAATGTTCGAGCCGGGTGGCGAGCAGCAGGGCCTGGATCAGGACCGCGGCGACGACCAGGAAATCATAGCGGGCGATGGGCGCGTGCGCGGGCCAGATCAGACGGGCGCCGAGGATCAGCGCCAGCATGCTGGCGCCGAACAGGCAGGCCCAGGCCTGTTTGAGGCCGAACAGCAGGAACTCATAGGCAAGGGTTCGCCCCCTCCGCCCCGCCGCCCAGGGCCGCGCCCGCGCGTCCAGCGCCGCGACCCTGCCCTTGATCCAATCCCTCAAGCTCATCGGCCCCCCTAGCGCGTGACCGGTCAGGGGCGCCATACCCCTGTCGCGCGGGCTCGGCGCGAACCTCGAGGAGTCTTGAATCATGTCCAGCGAAGGCCTGCACGTTCCGCGCGAACGCCTGCGCCGCGAAACCCTCAATCTGCACTACGCCATCAGCTCGCTGATCGAGGAGCTGGAGGCGGTCGACTGGTACCGCCAGCGCGCCGACGACTGCGACGATCCGGCGCTCAAGGCCATCCTGCTGCACAACGCCCGCGAGGAGATCGAACACGGCTCCATGGCGCTCGAATGGATCCGCCGCAACGACAGGGAGTTCGACGAGCAGCTGCGGGAATACCTGTTCACCGAAGGCTCGATCACGGGCCGGGAGGCAGCGGCGGAGAAGGAGGGGTAGGTGGCGGGGGAAACCCTCCCTCCCCTTCATGGGGAGGGTGGCCCCAAGGGCCGGGTGGGGAAGTCTCGATCATCACCAACGCCAGAGATGCGCCGCACTTCCCCACCCGGATCGCTTCGCGATCGTCCCTCCCCATGAAGGGGAGGGAGGAGCTTGAAATCACCCTGACGTCCCCTTCCGGCCGCCTCGACCGCGCGCTGGCGGACGCCTTGCCGGAGCTTTCGCGCGCCCGCGTCCAGGCCCTGATGGCGTCGGGGGCGATCACGCGGGGCGGCGAGGCGATGACCGATCCGTCGGCCAAGGCCGCGGCGGGGGTCTATCGGCTGGTCCTTCCCCCCACGATCGCGCCCGAGCCGCAAGCCCAGGCCATTCCCCTGACGGTGCTCTATGAAGACGCCCATCTGATCGTCATCGACAAGGCCCCCGGCATGTCGGCCCATCCGGCGCCGGGAAGCCGCGAGGGGACCCTGGTCAACGCCCTGATCCACCATTGCGGCGCGAGCCTGTCGGGGATCGGCGGCGTGGCCCGGCCGGGGATCGTCCATCGCCTGGACAAGAACACCTCCGGCGTCATGGTGGCGGCCAAGACCGACGCCGCCCACCGGGGCCTCGCGGCCCTGTTCGCCGCCCACGACCTCGATCGCGAATACATCGCCCTGACCCGGGGCGCGCCCTCGCCGCCCAAGGGAACCTTGACCACCCGCCTGGGCCGCTCCAGCGGCGATCGCAAGAAGATGGCGGTGCTGAGGGCCGGCGGGCGCGAGGCGATCACCCACTATGCGGTCTCGCGCCCCTTCGGGCCCGCCGCCAGGCCCCTGGCCGCGCGGGTCGCCTGCCGCCTGGAGACCGGCCGCACCCATCAGATCCGCGTCCATCTCGCCCACAAGGGCGCTCCCTGCCTGGGCGATCCGGCCTATGGTTCGGGCCCGCCGGCCCCGGCCGTGCGCGCGGCGATCGCCGCCGCCGGCCTGAAACGCCAGGCGCTGCACGCCGCGGTCCTCGGCTTTCGCCATCCGGTGACCGGCGAGGCCCTTCGGTTTGAAACGCCCCTGCCGTCGGACATGGCGGCCTTGGAGGGGCTTCTGCAGAAGCTCTGAGCCCGCGATCAGAAAGCCTGACCGCAATGCGTCTTAAAGCGGTCGCAACCAACCCCTATTTATGAGGTCGAGAAGGGGGCGGCATCGCCGTGCTTGAACAACGCCCGCCTCGAGGGAACCATCGCATGGCCGCGGCCAACGCGCTTTCAGTCATGTCGCCCGACGGCGGCCTCTCGCGGTATCTCACCGAGATCCGCAAATTCCCCATGCTCGCCAAGGACGAGGAGTTCATGCTGGCCAAGCGCTGGCGCGAGCACGAGGACCCCGCCGCCGCCCATCGCCTGGTCACCTCGCACCTGCGCCTGGTGGCCAAGATCGCCATGGGCTACCGCGGCTACGGCTTGCCGATCGGCGAGGTGATCAGCGAAGGCAATGTCGGGCTGATGCAGGCGGTCAAGAAGTTCGAACCCGACAAGGGCTTCCGCCTCGCCACCTACGCCATGTGGTGGATCCGCGCCTCGATCCAGGAATACATCCTGCGCTCCTGGAGCCTGGTCAAGATGGGCACCACCGCGGCGCAGAAGAAGCTGTTCTTCAACCTGCGCAAGGCCAAGAGCGAGATCAGCGCCCTGGAGGAGGGCGACCTCCACCCCGACCAGGTGAGCCAGATCGCCACCAAGCTGGGGGTGCTGGACGCGGAGGTGATCTCGATGAACCGCCGCCTCGCCGGTCCCGACGCCTCGCTCAACGCCCCGCTGCGCTCGGATTCCGAGAGCGAATGGCAGGACTGGCTGGAGGACAAGGAAGCGGTCAGCCAGGAGACGCGCCTGGCGGAGGACGAGGAAAAATCCCTGCGCATGGGCCTTCTGGAAGAAGCCATGACCGAGCTGACCGACCGCGAGCGTCACATCCTCACCGAGCGGCGCCTCAAGGATGATCCCACCACCCTCGAGACCCTCGCCGCCCAATACGGCGTCAGCCGCGAACGCGTCCGCCAGATCGAGGTCCGCGCCTTCGAAAAGCTGCAGAAAGCCATGCGCGCCGCGGCCGTGGAACAGAACCTGGTCAACGCCTGAGGCGCTAACCCTCGAACGGGTCGCGCAGAAGGATGAGGTCGTCGCGTTCGGGGCTGGTGGTCACCGCGGCGACGCGCGCTCCGATCAGGGCCTCGACCCGGCGCACATAGGCGCCCGCCGCCGCCGGAAGGTCGCTCCACGCCCGCGCGCCGTGGGTCGAGACGCTCCATCCGGCGATCTCCTCGTAGATCGGCGTCACCGCCGCCTGTTCGCTCACCCCGGCGGGCAGGTATTCCAAAATGCGATCGCCCAGCCGGTAGCCGACGCAGATCTTCAAGCTTTCGAAGCCGTCGAGCACGTCCAGCTTGGTCAGGACGACGCCGTCGATCCCGCCGATGGCCACCGACTGGCGGACCAGGACGGCGTCGAACCAGCCGCAGCGGCGCTTGCGGCCGGTGTTGGTGCCGAATTCCGCCCCCCGGCGGCCGAGCCGTTCGCCGGTCTCGTCGGTGAGCTCGGTGGGGAAGGGCCCCTCGCCGACCCGGGTGGTGTAGGCCTTGACGATGCCCAGCACATAGCCGCCGGCGCTGGGCCCAACGCGCGAGCCCGCCGCCGC
>JACDGF010000061.1 GCA_013815405.1 Caulobacteraceae bacterium
GTGGTGGATGGGGAGGGGCGGCGGGCGGAGGCGAGGGTGCGGGTCAGGGGTTAGCGGCGCCCCTCATACTCCGCCACGCTGGACAGGGTGACGCCGAGGTCGCGCACCAGGCCGTCGCTCAGGGCGTAGACCCAGCCGTGGACGCTTAGGGCCTGGCCGCGGGCCCAGGCGTCGCGGACGAAGATGTCGGAGGCGACATTGCGCACCTGGCGCATGACGTTCAGTTCGCACAGGCGGTCCCGGCGGGCCCGGACGTCGGCTAGGGCGGCGAGTTCGTGGCGGTGGGTCTCGGCGATCTCGCGGATCGGGTGCAGCCAATGGTCGATGAGGCCGAGGCGGGCGCCGTCGAGCGCGGCCTGGACGCCGCCGCATCCGTAGTGGCCGACGACCAGCACGTGGCGGACCTTCAGCACCTCGACGGCGTATTGCAGGACGCTGAGGTAGTTGGCGTCCTGGGGCGGGGCGAGGTTGGCGACGTTGCGGTGGACGAAGAGCTCGCCCGGATCCAGGCCGACGATCTCATTGGCCGGGACCCGGCTGTCGGAACAGCCGATCCACAGATAGGCCGGGCTCTGCTGGCCTTCGAGCCGGCTGAAGAAGCCCGGGTCGGCTTGGCATTTCGCCTCCGCCCAGGCGCGGTTGTTGGCGATCAGGTCGTCGAGCATGGGGGTGAGGGTTCGCGAAACCTTGGGGCGCCCGGGAGGCTGCCTTGCGCCCCCTCCGTCGGCTTCGCCGCCACCTCCCCCGTGAAGTGGCACGGGGGAGGATTGAGGGTCTCTTCATCCTCCCTCGCGAAGCGGGGGAGGTGGCGCGGCGCTCTTGCTTGCGCCGTGACGGAGGGGGCGCAAGGCGGCCTCATCCAACCGCGTCCGGCTGGCGGTCGGGGTGGGCGGCGGCGAAGGCGGGGTGGTCGGCGGCGCGGGTGGCGACGGCGGCGAGCGCGGGATAGGGGGCCATGTCGACCGCGAAGCGTCTGGACGACCAGATCTGGGGGACGAGGCAGCAGTCGGCGAGGGTGGGGGTGGCGCCGAAGGCGAAGCCGGCGCCGTGGCGGGCGACCATGGGCTCCAGGGCGGTGAAACCCTCGTCGATCCAGCGCGCGGCCCAGGCCTTCTGTTCCTCGCCGCCCATGGGGTGGTTCAGATCGGCCAAAGCCTTGAGGACGCGCAAATTGTTCAAGGGATGGATGTCGCAGGCCACGATGGCCGCCATGGCGCGCACGACCGCCCGCTCTGCGGGATCCGGGGGGAGGATCGGCGGCGAGGGGTGGGTCTCTTCCAGCCATTCGAGAATGGCCAGGCTCTGGGTGAGCACCTGCCCGTCCGCTTCCAGGGCGGGGACCAGCCCTTGCGCGTTGACCGCGCGATAGGCGTCGCTCTTCTGCTCGCCGCCGAGGAGGTTGACCGGCGCATCGTCGAACGCGAGCCCCTTGAGATTGAGGCCGATGCGCACGCGGTAGGGCGCGGTGGCCCGCCAGTAGCCGTGGAGGACGAACGGCGGCGTCATGTGATTGTGAAAGTGAGGTCGCCGACATCATCGATGGCCGCTTCCACCCGGTCGCCGCGGACCAGGGGGCCGACGCCTTCGGGCGTGCCGGTGAAGATCAGGTCGCCGGCGGCGAGGCGCCATAGCCGGGAGGCCTGGGCGATGATCTCGCCCACGTTCCAGATCATGTCGCCGAGCGAGGCGTCCTGGCGGGCGGCGCCATTGACGGTCAGGCGGATGCGCCCGCCGGGCGGCGCCCCCTGGGCCGGCCGGATGGCGCCCATGGGCGCGGAACGGTCGAAGCCCTTGGCCGCGTCCCAGGGCTGGCCCTTGGCGCGGGCGGCGCCCTGGAGGTCCCGGCGGGTGAGATCGACGCCCACCGCATGGCCGAACACCAGGGCCAGCGCGTCCTCGACGGCGACGTCGGCCCCGCCCGAGCCCAGGGCGGCGACCAGCTCGACCTCGTGGTGGAGATCGGCGGTGGCGGAGGGATAGGGGATGGCGGCCCCGGCGCCGACCACCGCGTCGGCCGGCTTTGAGAAGAAGAACGGCGGTTCGCGATCGTCGCCGCCCATCTCGCGCCGATGAGCGGCGTAGTTTCGCCCGACACAGAGGATGCGGCGGACCGGGAACATGGCGTCGGTTCCCAGAATGGAGATCGCGGGGCGTGGGGGTGGGTCAAAAACATAGGCGACCATGCCGGAGGGGTAGCGCCGCCGACGCAACAACGCCAGAGCCTCCCTCCCCTTTATGGGGAGGGGAGACGACGCGAAGCGTCGGCGGGGTGGGGATGTGCGGAATAACCCGCGAGGCTGGGGATTCGTCACACTTCCCCACCCTGACGGCGGAGCCTGTCCTCGGGCGCGCGCTTCGCGCGACCCGGGGGCCGTCTGTCCCTCCCCATAAAGGGGAGGGAGGAAGGCAGTCCATCTAACGGTTCTTTCACTTGCCGCCCAGCGCGGCGCCGTGCTTTGCGATGCGCGCGGCGGAAGCAAAGGCGCTCAAAAATGCTGATCATCGAGGCCCTGACCCATGTCTATCCGGGCGGAGTCAAGGCGCTGGACGACGTCAGCCTGACGATCGGCAAGGGCCTCTACGGCCTCTTGGGGCCCAACGGGGCGGGCAAGTCCACCCTGATGCGCATCGTCGCCACCCTGCAGGCGCCGACATCCGGCTTCGTGCGGTTCGGCGACATCGACGTCCTGAAGAACCCCGACGGCCTGCGCCGCACCCTGGGGTACCTGCCTCAGGATTTCGGCGTCTATCCCCGAGTCTCCGCCCTCGACATGCTCGATCATATGGCGGTGCTCAAGGGATTCGCCGATGGGCGCGAGCGCCGGGCGATGGTGGATTCGCTGCTCGATCAGGTGAATTTGTGGGACTGCCGCAAGAAGGCGCTGGCCGGGTTTTCGGGCGGCATGCGCCAGCGTTTCGGCGTCGCCCAGGCCCTGATCGGCGCCCCCTCGCTGATCGTCGTCGATGAACCGACCGCCGGCCTCGACCCGGAGGAGCGCAACCGGTTTCTGAACCTGCTGGCCGAGATCGGCGAGAATGTGGTGGTGCTGCTCTCGACCCATATCGTCGCCGACGTCGCCGATCTCTGCCCGGCGATGGCGATCATCTGCGAGGGAAGGATCGTCCGCTCCGGCGCCCCGGCCGCCCTGATGGCGGGCCTCGCGGGGCGGATCTGGATGAAGAGCATCGACAAGAGCGAATTGGCCGGGGTGCGCGCCGCCCACCAGGTGATCTCCACGCGCCTCTTCTCCGGGCGCACGATCATCCATGTCCTGGCCGACGACGATCCGGGCGCGGGCTTCGCCCCCACGGCGGGCGGCCTGGAGGACGTCTATTTCTCCACCCTCGCCCAAGCCGCGTGCGCGGCTTAGAAGAGCGCCCAAGCGCCGATGTTCGCCCAGGTCGCGGCCTTCGAATTTCGCCATCAGCTGCGCCAGCCGCTGTTCTGGATCGTCAGCGCGATCTTCTTCCTGATCACCTTCGGGGCCATGGCCACCGATCAGATCACCATCGGCGACACCGCCAACGTCCACAAGAACAGCCCCTTCGTCATCGGTCAGATCCACCTGATCATGGGCCTCTTCTTCATGTTCGCCTCCACCGCCTTCGTCGCCGGCGCGGTGGTGCGGGACGACGAGACTGGTTTCGGCCCGATCATCCGGGCGACCCGCCTTTCAAAGTTCGACTATCTCTACGGCCGTTTCGCCGGCGCCCTGGCCGCCGCCGCCCTTTCCTTCCTGGCGGTCACCGGCGCGATGATGATCGGGGCCTTCCTGCCCTGGATCGACCCCGAGCGGCTGGGCCTGTTCTCCCTGGCCCCCTACGCCTTCGCCTATGGGGTGCTGGCGCTCCCGGTCCTGCTGTTCACCTCGGCCCTGTTCTTCACCGTGGCGACGGCGGCGCGCTCGATGGCCTGGGCCTTCGTGGCGGTGATCGGCGTGGTGGTCGTCTACGCCGTCGCGGGGATCGCCTTTGGCAAGCCGGACCTGGAGCCCCTGCTGGCCCGCTGGGACCCCTTCGGGCTGTTTGCCTACGACGTGGCGACGACCTATTGGACGGCGAGCGAGCGCAATACCCTGCTGCCGGCCCTGCATGGGGCGCTGTTGTTCAATCGGCTGTTCTGCCTGGGCCTGACGGCGGGCCTGCTGGCTTTGGCCTACCCCCTCACCCGCCACCGGGAGCCGGCGGGACGCGCCTCGCCGGCGGCCAAGGGCCGGCCCTCCCGCCCCACCCTCGCGACCGCGGCCACGGCGGCGCCGGATTTTAATCGGCGCACGGCCCTCTCCCAGCTGGCGGCGCGAACGGCCTTCGACATGGGCCAGGTGTTCAAGAGCCCGGTATTCTGGATCATGCTGGGCCTGGGCCTGGCCAACGCCGCCGGCTCTCTGTGGACGGCCACCGACGAGACGCCCTACGGCGGCGCCTTGCTGCCGGCCACGCGGATCCTGATCCCGGTCCTGAACGGTAGCTTCTTCATCTTCACCGTGGTCATCGCCGCCTACTACGCCGGCGAACTGGTGTGGCGCGACCGCGACCGGCGGATCCACGAAATGATCGACGCCACCCCGGCGCCCGACTGGACTTTCGTCGTCCCCAAGACGGCGGCGGTGGGCCTGGTCCTGATCGCCACCCTGGCGGCGAGCGTCGTGGCCGCCATGCTGATCCAGGCCCTGAAGGGTTACTTCGATTTCGAGCCGGCCAAATACCTTCTCTGGTACCTGCTTCCGGGTTCCGTCGACCTGATCATCCTGGCCGCCCTGGCCGTGTTCGGCCAGGTCATCAGCCCCAACAAATTCGCCGGCTGGGGGGTGATGGTGCTCTACATCATCCTGCGCTTCGCCCTGCCGGGGATGGGCCTGGAGCATGGGCTCTACATCTTCGGCGCCGTCACCCCCACACCCCTGTCAGACATGAACGGCCAGGGGCGGTTCTGGATCGGCTCCTGGTGGTTTCGCCTCTATTGGGGGGCCTTCGCCCTTCTCCTGCTGGTGGCGGCCCATGCCCTGTGGCGGCGGGGAATGGGGTCGTCGCTCGCGGCGCGCCTGGCCCGCGGCTCGCGGCGGCTGAAGGGGCCGGCCGGGTGGATCGCCGGGGCCGCGGTCGCCGTCTTCACCCTGTCGGG
Organism: Caulobacteraceae bacterium; assembly: GCA_013815405.1. Taxonomy (GTDB): domain Bacteria; phylum Pseudomonadota; class Alphaproteobacteria; order Caulobacterales; family Caulobacteraceae; genus Acaudatibacter. The sequence continues at coordinate 5,123 of JACDGF010000061.1, forward strand.
GGCGTTCATCTATCTGAACACCAATGTGTGGAATCCCTATCGAACCCGGATCGGGGACGACAAATGGGCCGCCGACTACGAGAAGGCGCTTCTGCCTTACGAGCACGTCCCCCAGCCGAGCGTCACGTCCGTCCGCATGAGGGTGGCGATCCAACCTCGCCAGCCGCTGCTCGAGACGCGCGGCGTCTATGTGCTGGAAAACAAGACCGCCGGGCCCTTGCGCGAAGTGCATGTGCGCTTCGCCCGCGACCTGGAGGTGTGCGCCCTCAGCGTGCAGGGCGCGTGGCCCAAGCGGACCTATGAGCGGTTCAACTATCGCATCTTCGCCTTCGACACGCCGATGACGCCGGGCGAGCGGCGCACGCTGTCGTTCGACACCCGGCTCACCGAGCGGGGCTTTCGCAACGCCCGAGGCATGACCCGGGACCTCACCGCCGTGGTGGCCAACGGGACCTTCGTCAATTCCTTCGACATCGCCCCGGTGATCGGCATGAGCCGCGAGCGGCTGCTGACCGACCGGGGCAAGCGGCGCAAATATGGCCTGCCCCCCGCCCTGCACGCCGCGCCCCTGGGCGACCAGGCGTCGCGAGCCTGGTCCTATGTCGGCCACGCCGGCTGGACCACATCCGACATCACCGTCACCACCGACGCCGACCAGACGCCCATCGCGCCGGGCCAGAAGATGGCGGAGTCGGTGCGGGCGGGGCGGCGCACGGCGCGATTCGTCACCCGCGCCCCGATCCTGCAGTTCTTTTCGATTCAGTCGGCGCGCTACGCGACGCGGACGGAGCGCTACAAGGGGATCGACCTTTCCGTCTATTACGACGCCCGGCACGGGGCCAACGTCGCGCGGATGATGCGCGCCCTCGAGGCTTCGCTGGACTATTATCAGGCGAATTTCAGCCCCTACCAGTTCCGCCAGGCCCGCGTGGTCGAGTTTCCCGACTATGCGCGGTTCGCCCAGTCCTTCGCCGGCACCTTTCCCTGGTCCGAGGGCCTGGGCTTCATCGCCGACTATCGCGACCCCAAGCGCATCGACTTGGTGACCTATGTGGCCGCCCATGAATTCGCGCACCAATGGTGGGCGCATCAGGTCGTCGGCGCCGACCAGCAGGGCGCGACGGTGCTTTCGGAGACCCTGGCCCAGTATTCCGCCCTGCGGGTCATGCGGCGCCTCTATGGCCCCGACCGGATCCGCAAGTTCCTGAAGTACGAGCTCGACGCCTATCTGCGCGCCCGAGGAGGGGAAGCGGCGCGCGAGCAGCCCCTGGAGCGGGTCGAGGACCAGGGCTACATCCACTATCGCAAAGGCTCCCTGGTCATGTACCGCCTGGCCGACGAGATCGGCGAGGCGGCGGTCAACCGCGCCCTGCGGTCCCTGCTGGCGAAGTACGCCTTTAAGGGCGCCCCCTACCCCACGGCCCTGGACCTGGTCGCCGCCCTGCGCGCGCAGGCGCCGGCCGACAAGCAGGGCCTGATCAGCGACCTCTTCGAGACCATCACCCTCTACGACCTCAAGGCGACCTCCGCCGTCGCCCGCCGTCGCCCGGACGGCCGCTACGACGTGACCCTGACGGTCACGGCGGCCAAACTCCACGCTGACGGCAGGGGAAAGGAGACGCCGGCGCCGATGAACGAGGCCCTCGACGTGGGCCTGTTCGCCGCCAAGCCGGACGCCGCGGGATTTGACGCGGCGCGGGTGATCGCCTTCGAAAAACGCCCCATACGCTCGGGTGTGCAGACCTTGCGGTTCATCACATCCCGCAAGCCACTCTACGCGGGGGTCGATCCCTATGACAAACTTATCGACCGCAATTCCGAGACCAACCTCGTCGCGGTCCGCTGAAGCGCCGAGGCTCAGCGACGATCCAGCGCCCCGACCACGGCGGCGGCGATCTGGTGGATGTGGTAGGGCTTGCGCACCACCGGGGCGCCGAAGCCTTCCGGCGCGGCGACCGCCGGATCATAGCCGGTGGCGAAGATGAACGGGACGCCGCGCGCCGCCAGGGCGCTGGCCACCGGCGTCACCGAGCGGCCGTTGAGGTCGGCGTCCAGCACGGCGACATCGAAGTCGAGTTCCATGAAGCTCAAGGCTTCCTCGAGGTCGGACGCGGCGGCGACGATCTTTGCGCCCGCCTCGATCAGGCCCGCTTCCAGCTCCAGGGCCAGCAACACCGAGTCCTCCACGACCAGGATCCTCACCCCCGCCAGATCGATGTCGGCGTGTTCGCCCACCGATTGCCCCCCAAGGCGTGTAGCGTTGCTTGGCGGAGGGACGACGGGCGGGTCCGTGGGCAGATTCGGCGAGGGCGCCAGAGCGGCCGCTCCGGCCCGCAGGGTCGCCCGCACACCGGCGACGCCGAACTCCAACCGGACGCGACCGCCCAGCTCACGCCCGGTCACCTTTTCCAGCAAGGTGACGCCGAACCCCCGGCGCGCGGGGCCGGCGACGGGCGGGCCGCGGCGTTCCGCCCAGACGAGCTCGAATCCGCCGTCCGGCGCGGCCTCCCAGGTCATGTCGATCCGCCCGGCGTCGGTGGAGAGCGCGCCGTATTTCACCGCATTGGTGGCCAGTTCGTGCAAGGCCAGGGCCAGGGCGTTGGTCGCCCGAGGATTGAGCACCATGGGCGGCCCGCTCCAGCGCGCGCGGCCGCACGCCAGCCCGCCCAGTTCAGCGGCGGCGATATCGCCTATGTCCGCGCCCCGCCACCGCGTGGCCGTCAGCAGGGTGTGGGCCGCCGCCATGGCGTCCAGCCGCCCGCCGAAGGTGGCCAGGAAGGCGTCCAGTGACACCGTCTGGCGCGCCGACTGGGCGGCCAGGGACTGCACCGCGGCCAGGACGTTCTTCACCCGATGGTCCAGTTCGGCGACGAGGGCCTCGCGCTCGTCTTCCTCGGCCTTGCGCCGGGAGATGTCCCGCACCACGCCGATGACCTTCTCGACCGGCCCGGACGCCCCGCGAAGGATCACCGCGGCGCTTTCCATCCACTGGACCTGGCCGTTGTCGGGGCGGACCATGCGGTAGCGAAGCTCGTAGCCGCCGTCGCGGATCAGCCGCTCGCCGACCGCCGCGCGCACCGCCTCCAGATCGTCGGGATGAACGAAGCCCAGCGCGAAGTGGCCGCCGCGCGCCGGCGTCTCGCCGGCCGGCACGCCGGTGATCGCGGACATCCGCGGGCTGACCACGAACCGGTCACGGACGAAATCCCACTCGAATTCGCCCATGCTCGCGGCGCCCAGCGCCAGGGCGGCGCGGCCCTGTTCGAGGCTCAGCGCCTCGGCCGAAACGACCCGCGAGCCACCGGTCTCGTCAACCATGGCGGCAACCTAGGCCACATCGGCGGAGTGGGCCATACCGGCATGGAAAGGGCGACCAAAGGGCGCTCTCCCGCCGATCGGCCGCGACGCGGAACCCAGCGGGCCCCCGCCGCGTTGACGGGGGAACCTTTTGGGGCGCTCCAAAGGGGGCCGCTCTTAAATTCCGTGGAGAGATCTTGAAAATGCCCGCCACCATGAACCGCGCGAACGATGAAGCCACGGAGGCCAGGAGGGCCGCCAACAACGCCGTCGACCACGGTCAGAACGCCTTCGACGAGGCCATCGGCGCCGCCGAGCGCAAGCTGACGGAAGCCGCCAGAACCGCCGAGCGGGTGCTACGCGAAGGGGTCGATGCTCTCCGCTCGCAGACGCGCGCCTACACCGACAACGCGGGCCAGCACGCCCAGGACGCTCAACGCTATGTGATGGAACGCGTCAAGGAGCGACCCATGACCGCCACCTTGACGGGGGTCGGCCTCGGGATACTGCTGGGCCTTCTGCTATCAAACCGCAATAAGTGATCCTGCGGCGCCTCTTGGTGGGCTTGGCGGTCGGGGCCGCCCTGTCGGCGAGCGCGGCCGTTTGCATCGTCGCGCTCGCC
>JACDGF010000062.1 GCA_013815405.1 Caulobacteraceae bacterium
GGCCGCGGCGACCCGCTCCGCCCGCGAGGGGGCGGCCTGGGCGACAAGGACGCTCTGGCCGCCTCCCGCGGCGACGAAGGCCCCGGGCGCGTCGCGGAAGCGGGGCAGCCTCAGGCCCAGGGCGATGACGCCGCCCGCGACGAGGGTCAGGGCCGAGACGGCGGCGAACACCAGCACAAGGATCAGCAAGGCGTAGACCGGGGCGGTCGAATAGTCCTTCTGCGCCAGCTGGTCGCGCAGGCGCAGAAGGAACGGCTCCAGGACCGTCAGGTCCACGCCCAGGATCACGGTGATCGCCAGGGGGGCGAGGGCGAAGGCGAGGCTCGCCCTCAGCCACCCCTCGAAGAGGCCGCGGGTCGTCTGGAACAGCATCAGGGCGATGAAGATCGGCCCCACCGCCAGCAGCAGGCCCAGGACCATCTTGATCGCCAGCAGGACGCCGAGGGTGGAGAGCAGCAGGGTCATCGCCGCGACCGTGAGGCCCTGGGCGCCGAAACCGTTCCCGACCGCGGGGGCGCCGGGCAGGGCGGGCTGCGAGGCGGTGTGCTGGGTGAAGGCCGTCGCAAAGGCGTTCAGGGCGTCAAACACCGCCTGCAGGCCGTCGAACACATCGCCGCGGAACAAGGAGCCTTGCGGCTGAACGCCGACGAGCATGGCCCCGGCCAGCTCCGCCGGGCCCCGGAACAGAAAATTATAGACCACCGTCTGATAGGTGGCCCAGCCGGTGGTCAGGGCCAGGATGGCGCCGATCTTGACCGCCGTGAGCGCCAGCTCCCCGATCCGAAGCTGGGTGCGCCCCAGCAGGAGGCGGTATCCCAGGATCGCCACATAGATGGTCAGCAGGCTGGTGAGGATCGCCGAGAAGGCGCTCGAAGGCTCGAACAGGGTCGCGTAGCCGCCCCGGACCAGGCCCTGGACATTGCAGTCGACGATCCCCAGCAGGCTTCGGACCAGCGGGTCGTCGGGGCCCTGGGCCGGGCAGAGGGCGGGCATCAGGCCGGCTCCAGCAGGCGCGGCAGCCAGTCGGCGGGCGCGTCGCCCACCTCGTCGCGAAGGGCGTCGAGACGCCTCACCGTCCCCTCGCGGCCCGACAAAACGGTGAGCAGGTCGGGCATGCCCGAGAGGTTCAGGCGGGCGACGACGCTGTCGTTCCCGTGCTTGATCAGAAAGCAGCGGGCGGTGTCCGGCAGGGTGCGGACCAGGTCGAACTCGTGGCTGGTCAGGCCGAAGCCGCCGCAATAGTCGCTCTGCTGGGCCTTGGGATTGACCATGAAGATCTGGGTCGCGGCCTGTTCGATGATCGCGCTGGAGATGCGGCTGGCCAGAGCATCCTGGGCGCTCTGGGTGCAGAAGCCGACGATGCCGTTGCGCTTGCGGATGGTCTTTTCCCAATCCTTGATCCGCTGGATGAAGACCTCGTCGTCCAAGGCCTTCCATCCCTCGTCGATGACGATGATCGAGGGCGTGCCGTCGAGCCGCTGCTCCACCCGGTGGAAGAGGTACATCATCGCCGGGGTGCGCGCCGCCGGATCGTCGAGGATCTGGGTCATGTCGAACCCGATCGTGCGGGCGTCCAGGTCCAGCCCGTCCTCTTCGTTGTCGAACAGCCAGGCGTAGTCCCCGCCGCCGTGCCAGGGCGCCAGGCGGGCGGCGAGGTCGGCGACGGTGGGCCGACGGCCGCCGCGGAACAGGTCGGCGAAATAGCGCAGTCGCCGGTATTCGCGCGGCTGGGCGAAGTTGGCGTCCACCGCCTCGGCGATGCGGGTCAGATCCTCCGCGTCGAGGGCCTCGCCGCGCCCGGCCACCAGCTTGGCGGTCCAGTCGGCCAGGAAGCGCCGGTTGATCGGGTCATCGTCCAGCAGCAGGGGATTGAGGCCGGTGGGCCGGCCGGGCCGCAGCACGTCGTAGCGCCCGCCGATGGCGCGCAGGAAGATCTCCGCTCCCCGGTCCTTGTCGAAATAGACCGTGCGCGGAGAGACCTTCTGGGCTTGGGCGAGCAGGAAACCCAGGACCACCGTCTTGCCCGAACCCGACGGGCCGATGACGGTGAAGTTGCCCAGGTCGCCCTTGTGGAAATTGAAATAGTAGGGGCCAGCGGAGGTCGTCTCGAGCACGGTGATCGCCGGGCCCCAATGGTTGTCGCGGGCCTCCCCGACCGGGAAGTTGTGGCAGCTGGCGAGGCCGGCGAAATTGCCGCTGGAGATCAGGGCGCGGCGGGCGATATCCTTGAAGTTGCCGGGAAACTGGGCCCAGAAGGCCGGCTCCAGATTGACGTCCTCCCGCGCCGCGATGATGCCCAGCTCGGTGAACGCCGACTGCACGTCGGCCGCCGCCTCGTTGAGCGCGGTGAGCGAGGGCGCCTTGACCATCACCGTCATGTGATGCTCGCCGAAGGCCGACCGGCCGGCCGCCACGTCGTCCTTGGCGGTCACCAGGTCCCGGCGAAGGCTCAGGGCCTCGTCGTCGGCCGCCCGCATGCGCCGAAGCGCCAGGTTCATCCGGTCCAGGGTCATCTGCCGGTCGACGAAGCCGAAGCTCTCAGTGACCACCATTTCGGCTGGCAGGCGCAGCAGGTCGTCGAGCATGCCCGGCGCGGTCTGGCCCGGATAGTCCTTGATCGAGACCATGGCCCCGAAGGCGCGGTCCAGCCGCCCGGCGGCGGCGAACTCGATCGCCTGGGCGCCGAAGCTCACCCTTCGGTAGGGGAGGTAGAGGCCCAGGTCGGCCTGGGGGATCCGCACCGGCCGGATCTCGCCGTTGAACAGCAGGGAGAGGAATTCCAGGGGCTCCGAGAAAAGGCCCCGGTCGGTCTCATAGGCGCTGAGCAGGCGCGCGCCGTACGGCTCCAGGGCCGACAGCAGCCCGTCGCGCGCGGCGTTGAGGGCGGTCTGATCGCGCGCCAGCCCGGCCGCCGCCTCCTCGCGGTCTCCCGCCCCTCGCAGCGCCGTCAGGGCCGACTGGAGCAGCCCCACCCTTCCCTGCAGCGGCCGCCGCACCAGGGTGAGGAAGAGGTCGTTGACATAGAGCTTGCGGGTGTCGAGGCGGCTGCGCCACGCCTCGTCCAGCGAGCGGCTGAAGGGGTCGGCGAAGGCGCCGGTCAGGTCGGCGGCCACCTCCCGGCGTACGATGTGATGGTAGAGGGCGAACCGGGAATTGGCGACGCCCCGCAGCATCGTCTCGCGCACCGTCTTGCGATAGTTGAGCTCGTCGGTGTCGGCGGTCTCGAAGGGAAAGCCGCGCAGGTGCAGGAACTGCAACAGGCGCCCGTCGCGCGTCGCCAGGGTCGTGTCGTCGACATGGCGGGCGTAGGGCAGGCGCGCGCCCGCCGGCTGTTCGCGCCGGGGGTCCGGCCCGGCCGGGTGTCTTTCGCGCGGCATCGCCACTCTCAAGGCGAATAGGAGTTGCAGCGCCAGAACGGCGCATTGCGAACCCGAGGGCAACGGCTGACGCGGGTCAGCCACAGGTCGAAGAAGCGCGGCTCCTTGAGGCAGCCCAGATACCCCGCCAGGTGCAGGACCAGGGCGACGAGCAGGGCCCAGAAGGACTTGGTGATCAGGAAGATCTCCAGGGTGACCACGGCGTTGAGCACGAAGTAACTGTAGGTCACCCCGGCGAACATCTGGGGGCGGGTCAGGGCGCCGAACACCGGGTCTCGCTCGAGCTGGGCCATGGTCAGCCGGCGCCGGAGGCCACCGTCCGGATGCCCGCGACGATCGCCGCGGCGCCGAAGACGATGAAGCAGCCGAGGATGACCACCGCGCCGCGCCGCCAGTCGATCCGGCCGGTCAGCATCATCAGCCCGGTGGCGCCCACCGCGATTACCGCCAGGGCGGTGGCGACATTCCCCAGCAGGGTGCCCTGCAGCCAGTCCACGGCGGTGAGGATGACGCCGGAGCCGGCCGGGTCGAGCTGCGCCGACTGGGCGTGGGCGATGGAGGCCAGGCCGGCGCACCAGGCCCCGGCCAGGGTGGCGAAACCGATGGGGCGCGCCGGCGGCCTCGAAGATTGACGGACCATGGGCGCTACCTCCTCGGATCGGCTTGTACGAGCGGCGCGGCGGCCTGGCTCAAACGGGCCATGATCGCCGCCACATAGTCGCGGGTTTCCTTGAATGGCGGCACGCCGCTCCAGCGGTCCACCGCGCCAGGGCCGGCGTTGTACGCCGCCAGGGCGCGGATGATGTCGCCGTCATAGCGGCTGAGCAGGGCGCGCAGATAGGCCGCGCCGCCCCGGAAATTCTGGCGGGTGTCGTAGGGATCGACGCCGAGGGACCGGGCGGTCCCAGGCATCAGCTGCATCTCACCGACGGCCCCGGCGCGGGAGACGACGCCCGGCCGGAACCGCGATTCCGTCCAGGCCACCGCCTCCACCAGCGCCGGGCTCAACTGGACCGCTTGGGCGGCGTCGGCGAGGGCGGGTTGGATTCCATGGCTTTCGGAGCGCCAAGGCGCTGGACGGCGGGACTTCAGAATCGGCGTCGCGCCGCTCGCGTCGAAGACCGCCGGCCGGTCATAGACCGTCACCCGGCCCCCCTCGCCGATCTCCAGAACCTGGGCGGGGGCGAAGCCCGGAAGTGTCAGCGCCAGTGCGCCGATAAGGGCGCCCAGCCAAGCCGAGCCGGCGTTACGCCCCCCTCCCGGCCTTCGGCCGTACTCCCCCCAGGGGGGGGAGAGAAAATCAACCTCTCTTCCCCCTCTGGAGGAAGTACCGGCGAAGCCGGGGAAGGGGGCTCCGGCGGAGCGCGCGCTACTGGTAGCGGACATTGGGCGGGTAGGCGAAGGTGAGGCTGGAGAAGGTGGTGTCGAAATCGGCCCCCGGAATCCCCTTGACCGGCTCGGTCCACAGCACGTTGATCAGCCAGGAGCCGACGTGGGGGACCTTGAACGTCGCGCGGCCCGAGGCGTCGGACAGCACGGTTGCCAGCGGATGGCCGTCGAATTCCAGATTGGTCAGCATGACCAGGGCTCCTGGCAGCGGGCGGCCCTTATACAGAATCCGGACCGGCAAGGGGTCCTTCAATCCCAGGGTGTAGGGGTTTTTCTCCGGCACGATCTCCAAGGTCATGCCCAGCGGGCGGGTCACCTGCGCCTGGCCCTTGGCCGCGGGCGGCCCGACCTGGACCAGGGCCTTGGCGCGGCGGCTGTAGACCTCGCGGCCGGGGGCGTCCGTCGTTCTGGTCTGGTTCCGCAGCTTCAGGGCCGGGGTCAGCCCCTCGAACTTGAGATAGTCGTTGAAGCGGATCGCCGGCAGGATGCTGCTGGCGTGGTTGGTCTCCAAGGCCACGACATAGGTCCCGGGGCCTTGGAAGGACATCGGCGAATTGAACACCCCCGCCCCGGGTTTCAGGCCCGGTTTCTGGTCGACGCCGCCCTTGGGCCCGATGGCGCGCAAGAGGGTGATGCGATCGAGGGTCAGGGGGGAGGGCTGGCGCAAGGACCCGTGGCCGACCTGCAGGCTGACGGTCGTCTCCCCGCCGACCGGCACCCAGAAGTATCGCGGCTGCAGCCAGAAGTCGTGCGCGCTCGCCGCCGCGGGGCACGCCAGCGCCGCGGCGGCGAGCCAGGGAAGGACGCGGGGGAGGGCGCAAAATCGGGCGAGGCGGACAACCATCAATCGTTCCGATCCGTATAGGGCGCCATTGACGCTCGCCTGGCCGGCCAACATGACAAGGGCCATCGGCGAGGCCCGCCGCCGGCCATCATAGGGGACATCGAAGCATGACGGGGGCCTTTCGCCAACGCGTGTCGATCGGCGCCGGCCTTGGGCTGCTGGCGGTCCTGGCGGCCGGGCCGGCGAGCGCGCACCTGGGCACTGGGCTGCCAGGCGGCTTCCTGTCGGGCTTCAGGCATCCCTTCAGCGGGTTCGATCATCTGCTGGCCATGGTCTCGGTCGGGCTGTGGGGCGCGTTCCTGGGCCGCCCGCTGATCATCGCCCTGCCGGTGATCTTCCCCACCGTGATGGCCATGGGCGCGGTGCTCGGCATGGCCCATACGCCGATGCCGCCGGTGGAGATCGGGATCGCCGTCTCCGTACTGATGCTGGGCGTCCTGATCGCGGCGGCGGCCAAGGCGCCGATCTGGTTCGCCTGCCTGATCGTGGGGGTGTTCGCCGTCTTCCACGGCTATGCCCATGGCGCGGAGCTGCCCTCGGCGGCGGACCCGATCGGCTTTGCCGTGGGCTTCGTCCTGGCGACCGGCCTGCTGCACGTCGCCGGCATCGGCATCGGCGCCCTGAACGCCCGTCCCGCCGGCGTGATCGCGACGCGAACCCTCGGCGGGCTCGTCGCCATGGCCGGCGCCTGGTTTCTCTATCTGGCCGTCCATCGATGAGAGGGGGCGCGCTGCCGCCGGCCCTGCTCTGCGCGGCGCTCGGTTTCGCCCTTGCCTTCGCGCCACGGCGGATCATCCTTCCAAGCCTTGCGGCGCTCGTGGCGCTCGGCGCCCTGATCGTCTGGCGCGGCCTTCCCGCTTCTTGGCGGGATACGGCGTTCGTCGGCTGTTGGATCAGCGTGATCGCCACCGCCGCCGCGGTCCACCTGCCGCGCGGGGTCGGCCCCAGGCTCGCGGTGCTCCTGTCGCTGAACGTCGGCGCCTGGACCGGGGCGGTGATCGCCGTCGCCGGCGCGCCCCTGGATCTCGCCAAATCCCTGCCCTGGGCGCTGCTCTGCCTGCCGGGCGGGTGGCTCGTCGCCACAGGCCGGCGGATCGCGCTCAAGGTGGCGGCCAGCTGGCTGGTGGCCGTGGCGATCCTGGCGGCGAGCCTGCCGCTCACCACCCCAACGCCGGGCTACGTGCCCGACCATATGGATTGAGGGCAGGGCTCGCGGCCGGGTCGACGGAGGTTCTCTAGGTGCGGACGACCTTCTTGGGGGCGGGGAGCAGGCCTTCGCGCTGGGCGCGCTTGCGGGCCAGTTTGCGGGCGCGGCGCACGGCCTCGGCCTTCTGGCGGGCGCGCTTCTCGGAGGGCTTCTCGTAATGCACGTGCCGCTTCATCTCGCGGAACGAGCCTTCCCGCTGCATCTTCTTCTTCAGCGCTTTCAGCGCCTGGTCGACATTGTTGTCGCGGACGAAAATCTGAACCACCGGCGCTCCTGATCTATCCCCGCGCCAAGTCGCGGGACAGCGGCTCCGGAAGGGCCCCTCCGGAATGAGGGCGGCTGATAGCAGCGGGTGGCGCTTTTGTCCATGCGGCCATGGCGGTGTAGAGACGAGCCATGACCGACGACCGCGACTGGGCCGAGGAAACGGAGGATCGGCTGCTAAGCGCCGCCTTGCCCCATGCCTCTCGCCTGGGCTGGACCCCCCGGCTGGTGGGGGCCGCGGCCCGCGAGGTCGGCCTGAGCGCCGCGGAGGCCGAGCTTCTCCTGCCCCATGGCCCGCGCGACTTGGCCGCGCTCCTTGCCAAGCGTCACGACGCGCGGGCCCTGGCCAGTCTCGCGCCGGTCGATCCGGCGTCGCTCAAGGTGCGCGAGCGCATCCGGCAAGGCGTGCTGGCCCGTTGCGGGGCGGCGATGGAGGATGAGGCGGCGGTCCGCCGGTGGTCGGGATTTCTGGCGTTGCCGGGGAATGTTCCGCTGGGCCTGCGCCTGGCCTGGGCCAGCGCCGACACCCTGTGGCGCTGGGCCGGGGACACGGCCACCGACGAGAACCACTATTCCAAGCGCGCGCTGCTGGCGGAGATACTGATCACGACTTTGGCGGTGCGGCTGGCGCTGGGGGCCAATGCGGCGGGCGCCCACTTGGACCGACGGATCGCCGGGGTGATGGCTTTCGAGCGCTGGAAGGCGGGGGTCAAGCCGGCCGACGCCGCGCGGCGCCTGGCCGCGAGGCTGGGGCGCTTGCGGTATGGGGGAGCGGCGGCTAGCGATCCAACGCCCGCAGGCGGTTGACGTGGCCCATCTTGCGGCCGGGGCGGGCTTCGCCCTTGCCGTAGAGCCACAGGCGGGTTTCAGGCTCGTGGGCGAGCCTGGCCCAGGCCTCGGCTTCGTCGCCCAGGAGGTTGGTCATCTCCACGTGACAGGCGGCGGCGGTGGGGCCGAGAGGCCAGCCGGCGATGGCGCGGATGTGCTGTTCGAACTGATCCACCTCGCAGCCGTCCAGGGTCCAGTGGCCGGTGTTGTGCACCCGGGGGGCGAACTCGTTGATGAGCAGGCGCCCGTCGTCCCGCTCGAACAGCTCCACCCCCATCACCCCGACATAGTCGAGGGCGCCGAGCAGGGTGGCGGCGATGCGTTCGGCCTCGGCCAGGACGCGGGGCGGGGCGGCCGCGGGGGCGACCGCGCGGCGCAGGACGCCGTTCTCGTGATGGCTCTCGGTCAGGGGATAGAGGGCGATCTCGCCGCCCCGGCCGCGCGCGGCGATGATCGCCAGTTCGCGGCGGAAGTCGGCCGGCGCCTCGGCGATGGCGGATCGGCCGCCGATCGCGGCGAGAGCGGCCTCGGCGTCCTCGGGACGGGTGACCCAGGCCTGGCCCTTGCCGTCGTAGCCGCCGCGCCGGGTCTTCAGGAGCAGCGGCGCGCCCAGGCGGCGCAGGGCCGCGCGCAGATCCTCCAACCCATCGACGGCGGCGAAGGCGACGGTGGCCAGGCCGGCGGCGTTGAGAAAGGTCTTCTCCTCGAACCGGTCCTGGGTGACCGCCAGGGCGCGGGGCCCGGGCGCCACCCGCGCGCCCAGTTTTCCCAGCGTCTCCAAGGCGGCGGCCGGCACGTTCTCGAATTCGAAGGTCACGACATCGGCGGCGCCGGCCAGTTCCGCCAGGCCCTTTGGGTCGTCGAACGCGGCGGTGATCGCCCGCGCCGCCACCCGCGCCGCCGGGCCGTCGGCCTGGGGGCTGAGGATCGCCACGTCGAACCCCAGCCGCGCCGCCGCCAAGCTGAGCATACGCCCGAGCTGACCCCCGCCCAGGATGCCGATCGTCGATCCGGGGGCGAGCGGGAAGGCGGCCATGCGGCGG
>JACDGF010000063.1 GCA_013815405.1 Caulobacteraceae bacterium
CCGACCCTCCAGGCCGGAAGCCGCCGAGGGCCTGGGCGGACACGGTGGTCGAGGCCCGGTGGCCGGCGCCCGCGAGGGCATGGCGCAGGGCTCCGACGATGAGGCCGCGCGCCAGGGCCGGGTCGCGGAACCGCACCTCGGCCTTGGCCGGATGGACATTGACGTCCACCAGCACCGGATCGAGGTCCAGGTAGAGCGCGGCCACCGGATGGCGGTCGCGGGCCAGAACGTCGGCGTAGGCAGCGCGCAAGGCGCCTTGCAGCAACCGGTCCCGCACCGGGCGGCCGTTGACAAACAGGTATTGGTGGGCGGAATTACCGCGGTTGTAGGTCGGCAGGGCGGCGTGGCCGGTCAGGCGCACCCCATCGCGTTCCTGGTCCAGCGCCAGCGCGTTGCCGGAAAAATCCCGCCCGAGGATGGCCGCCAGGCGCGCCAGCCGCCCGTTCGCCCCAGCCGCCTCCCGCTCCAGGCGAAGGACCCGACGCCCGTCGAGATCGAGATGGAAGGCCACGGTCTCCTGGGCCATGGCCTGACGCTTGACCTCCTCGGCGATCGCCATGGCTTCGGACCGGGCCGACTTCATGAATTTCAGTCGCGCCGGGGTGGCGTAGAAGAGGTCGCGAACCTCGATGCGCGCGCCGTGGGCCTCGGCGAAGGCGCAAGGCGAAACCGCTCCCAAGCATCCGCCCTCGACCAGGAGGGCGTGGGCCTCGGCCTCGCCCCGGGCCCGCGAGGCGAGGGCGAGCCGCGCCACCGCCCCGATGGAGGGCAGGGCTTCGCCGCGAAACCCCAGGGTGGCGATGCGCAGGAGGTCGTAGAGACCATCTCCGCCGGGGTCGAGCTTGGAGGTGGCGTGACGCTCGACGGCCAGGGGAAGTTCGCCGGCGGCCATGCCCGATCCGTCGTCGGCGACCAGGATGCGGCTCAGTCCGCCGCCGTCGGCCTGGATCTCGACCCGCGACGCGCCGGCGTCGATGGCGTTCTCGATGAGCTCCTTGATCGCGCTGGCCGGCCGTTCGACCACCTCGCCGGCGGCGATGCGGTTGACGAGGTAGGGCGGCAGGCGGCGGATCGGCATGACGGCGCACTATAGGCGCGATTCTTAAAGCCTCGCCGTCCGAACGAACCGGCTCGCGGGTCGAGACGCCCGGCGGGCGCGCCTCTTTAAGCTTCCGGCGGGGCCGGATCCTCCCGCGCGCCGCTGCCGGCGGCACGTTCGGCGATCCGGGCCGACTTGCCCCGGCGGTCGCGCAGATAATAGAGCTTGGCCCGGCGCACGGCGCCGCGGCGCTTGACCTCGATCGATTCGATCATCGGCGAGAGCACCGGGAACACCCGCTCGACACCTTCGCCGAAGCTGATCTTGCGCACGGTGAAGTTCTCCTGCAGGCCGCCGCCGGATCTCGCGATGCAGACGCCCTCGTAGGCCTGGACGCGCTCACGCTCGCCTTCCTTGATCCGCACATTGACGCGCAGGGTGTCGCCCGGCTGGAAGGCGGGGATTTTCTTGCCAGAGGTGAGGCGCGCGGCCTCTTCCTTCTCGAGCTGCTGGATCACGTTCATCGTCTCAAAGTCCTCTTCGCTACTGGGCTTGGCCGCCCTTTGGCTGTTGATTGGCGAGATGCGCCGCCCACAGATCTGGCCGCCGCTCCCGCGTGACTTGCTCCCTTTGGTCCCGCCGCCACCGGGCCACCTCGCCGTGGTGGCCGGAGAGCAGGACCTCCGGTATATCCCGCCCCTCGAACACCCTGGGCCGCGTGAACTGCGGATGCTCCAGCAGGCCGTCCTCGAAACTCTCCTCGCTCAAGCTCGCCGCCTCGCCCAAGACGCCGGGCAGAAGCCGCACGCAGGCCTCGATCACCACCAGGGCCGCCGCCTCGCCGCCAGCGAGCACCGCGTCTCCCACCGAGACCTCCTCGAACCCCCGGGCGTCGATCACCCGCTGGTCCACCCCCTCGAAACGCCCGCACAAGACGGTGAGGCCGGGTCCTCTCGACCAAGCCTTCGCCCGCGCCTGGGTGAGGGGCCTTCCGCGCGCGCTCATATACAACAACGGCCGGCCGGCTGCCTCGACGCTGTCCAGCGCCGAAGCCACCACGTCCGCCCGCATCACCTGCCCGGGACCGCCCCCCGCGGGGGTGTCGTCCAGGAAGCCGCGCTTATCGTTGGAAAAGGCGCGAATGTCCACCGTCTGCAGCGCCCACAGCCCCTCGGCCCGCCATGCCGTCCCGATCAGGGAAACGCCGAGCGGGCCGGGGAAGGCCTCGGGGAACATGGTGAGGACGGTGGCGAGGAAGGGCATGGCGGGAACTCAAAATCCCTCCCTCCCCTTCATGGGGAGGGACGATCGCGAAGCGATCCGGGTGGAGAAGTCTGGGTCATCACCGGACTCCGGAACTTCACCCGACTTCCCCACCCTGACGGCTTCGCCGTCTGTCCCTCCCCATGAAGGGGAGGGAGGAAGAGAGTGCAAGCCCGCTCTTCGCTTTCCCTTATTGGGCCAGGGCCGCGATCACGGTGTCGGGCGCGCTCGCGATGACCTTGAGATATGCGGTGAGGGCGCTGTCGGCCTTGGACCGCCCGCGTTCCAGGTCTCTCAAGCGGGCATGGTTGATCCTGAACCTCCGCGCGAACTGCGCCTGGCTGAGGCCCGCCGATCGCCGGGCGTCCCGGACGATCCGGGCCGAGGTCATCAGCGCCAGTTCCCGATCCGTGAGTGGCGGGTTGTCCGCATCGTCCCGCGCGGCCGCCTCCACATCCTCCGGCGTCATCGCATCGAGGCGCGCCAACTCCTTGGCCGTGAACCTCGGCGGATGATCCGCATCCCGGGCGAATCTAATCGTCGGCATTAGCGTCGTTTCTCCATGGCGTTGGACCGCCGCGCCGGGATGATGCGCACGACGCCGCTCCGCGGGGTGTAGACGACCGTAATAAGTTGCCCTTGGATCGTCCCGACCACCTTGCGGCGCATCTCCCCGTCCTTACGTGGCTGGCGTCGAAATCCGCGTAGCGACGATCCTCGGATACGCCGGTCGCGACCGCGAAACGGACGCCATGCTTGGCGAAGTTCAACTCGGCCTTGGCGGCGTCCCATTCAAAGAGCGCCCCCGATTTCATCCTCCTTCGTTATGAGGGATTTCCGCATGGTAGGCAAGACTCTGGCGGCGTCGTCCGGGATCATCCTCGCGGCGCCGACGACTGAAGCGGCACGTTGGCCGAGGCCAACAAGGCCCCCCAATGGGCAGGGCGGCTGCCGCAGGCGCTTCCTCCTCCAGGAGTGCCCCAAGCCGCCCATCAGGCGGTTCGTCTTTGAACCGTCACGACCCTGTGCTAGCTCGACGGCTCCAAGATCAAGCGATGCACGCCGACGGCGGGAGGAGTCATGGCGAGAGCGACGCACGACGACTTCGATTTCTCGGCCCTTTCGCTGAAGGACCTGGTCGAGGCTCGCGACCTCTATCATTTTCACCTGATAAGCAAGGCCAATGTCGTCGGCACGGCGGTTGGACTCTACCTCATTCGCGACGAGGAAGATTGGCCAAGGGCGCGCGGCGAGGGCGCCTCGCCTCCCCGCAAGCTGAGCTATCCGCGCACTTTCGGGAACTCCCAGGTCCGGGATTACTCCTGGCCGTGCATCCTCGTTCTCGTGCGTGAATGGATCGAAGCGGGCGATTTCGGCCGGGAGGGCGGGCCCCCGCCTTGGTGCGTCGTCCCTAAGCGTCTCTACCTTCCCGACGGGCGTGTCGTTCCAGTCTGTACGGTCCTGGCGCCCCCCGTCCCCCAAGCAGACGTTCCCGACCGCGAGCCGATCGCCTGGCCGCAGGCGACGTTCGGGGGCGGTCTTCCACTGCATGTCGATGTCCAGGGAGAAGAGCATTTCGCGACCATCGGTTGCCTGATGTCGGACGGGCACACTACCTATGCCTTGACTGCCCGGCACGCCTGCGGCGAGCAAGGCACGCCGGTTTCGGCGCGGTTGCGGGGTGGGCTCGCGCCGATCGGCGTAAGCAGCGACAAGCAGATCACGCGCAGACTGTTCTCGGACGTGTATCCCGCCTTGCCGCTTCGCCAGACCTGGCTTGGCATGGATGTCGGGCTCGTCCGACTTGAGGATGTCGGCAATTGGACCCCGAACATCTACGGTTTTCCGAAGATAAAACCGCTCTTTGACCTCTATGAGCAGAACCTGTCGCTCCGAAAGCTGATCGACCACCCGGTGATTGCGATGGGCGCGGCGTCGGGACTGCTGCAAGGGAAGATCAAGGCGATGTTTTATCGCTATCGATCGGTCGGCGGCTTCGATTACGTCTCTGATTTCCTGATCTCGCCGGGCGACAACCAAGGGGGCGCGCGTCCAGGCGACTCCGGCGCGCTTTGGCACCTGCAGATGCCCACGCCAGATGGAGGGCAGGACAAGCGGCCGCTGTCCGAGCGCGATCTGCGCCCGCTGGCGATCGAGTGGGGCGCTCAGGTGTTCGCCGAAAGCCGCGAGCGTTCCACCTATTCGGTTGCGACCAGCCTCAGCAATATCTGCAAGCTGCTCGATGTCGAACTGGTTGTCGAAGGCAATGATGGAGTCTCCGGCACCTGGGGCGCGGTGGGTCACTACTCGATCGGAACGCTGGCGATCGAACAGGTCAAGAACGCGACACTCAAGGCCTTCCTCAAGGCCAATGCCGACCTGCTAAGCCTCCCGCTCGACAGATTGACTCAGGAGCCGAAGAACAAGGACCTGATCGCCTCTGGGATGGTTGCGCTGGCCGACGTACCCGACATCGTCTGGAAGAACTTTCCATCCCCGCATCTGAACCGAAAGGGCGCGGATATCGGCGTGCCGGGCGGGCGCGACACGCAGTCCGCCGGCACGCGTTCGACGGGTCCTGAGCACGCCAACCATCACTGCGATGCCGATCGGCCCTTCGAGGGGTTCGATACCTTGCCTGAAGCCTGCAGCGCCAAGCCTGATCTCCTCAACGCGGCCGACTGGAACCGATACTTCGACAGCTTCCCCGAGACGGTGAATGTCCTTCACCGGGGGATCGTGCCGTTCCGGGTCTGGCAATTCTTCGAGCGACTGAAAGACTACGCCGCGACCGATCATGGCCGGTTCATCGCGGCCGCGGGCACGCTTGCGCACTATGTGGGGGACGCCTCGCAACCCCTGCACGGCTCGACCTTGAGCGATGGTATCCCGGACGAAGAGCCGGACACTCCGCGCGCCAGCAGCCGCAAGGACAAACAAGGAAACAAGCTTCCGGCTTTCCGTGGTGAAGGCGTCCACTCGGTCTACGAGACGCAGATGATCAATGCGGCCGCGCGTAAGGGCCTTTTGTTCAAGGAGATCGCGAAGAACCTCGGTCCTGATCACGACATGCCGGTCGTCCGAGATGGCCGCGAAGCCGCCCTGGCGACGCTAGCCTGTATGCGCGACGTCGCGGAAATCCTGCCGCCGCGCGATTTGATCGATGTCTATGAGCAGAGCTTCGCCCCCGACTCTCCGCCCCACACGCAAGTCTTGTGGAGCGCGTTCGGCAAGAACACGGGTCAGGTCATGGCCATTGGCGTACGTACGCTCGCCATGATCTGGGACGCGGCGTGGACGGCGGGCGACGGCGCGACAAACCCCGGCCGGATCGATCCCGACGTGCTGCGCGGACACTACGAAGACGTCACCTTCATGCGCTCGGTGACCATCGACGAAATCGAGCAAGAGATTGCGCGGCCCTCCTAAAGCCTCTCCACGATCGTCACATTGGCCAAGCCGCCGCCTTCGCACATCGTCTGAAGCCCATAGCGCTTGCCGCGCGCCTTGAGCGCATAAACCAGGGTGGTCATCAGCTTGGTTCCCGACGCGCCCAGGGGGTGGCCCAGGGCGATGGCGCCGCCGTTGACGTTGAGCCGCTGCGGATCGGCGCCGATCTCGGCGAGCCACGCCGTCGGCACCGAGGCGAAAGCCTCGTTGACCTCATAGAGGTCGATGTCCTCGATCGACATCCGGGCTTTTTCCAGCGCCCGCCGGGTGGCGGGGATAGGGGCTTCGAGCATGATCACCGGGTCGCCGCCGACCACGGTCAGATGATGTATGCGGGCCATCGGCTCGACGCCCAGGGCCTTGAGGCCGGCCTCGCTGACGATCATCACCCCCGAGGCGCCGTCGCAGATCTGGCTGGAACTGGCCGCGGTGAGCTTGCCGTCCTCGCGCAGCAACTTGACGGCCTTGACGCCCTCCAGGCTGGCGGCGAAGCGGATGCCTTCGTCGACCGTGTGCAGGGTCTTGGCGCCCTCGGCGTCGGCCACCTCCACCGGTACGGTCTCGTCCTTGAAGGCGCCGCCCTGGGTGGCCGCGATGGCCTTCTGGTGGCTGCCATAGGCGTATTCGTCGAGCTGGTCTTTCGAGAGGCCGTACTTTGCGGCCATCATCTCGGCCCCCATGAACTGGCTGAACTGGATATTGGGATAGCGGGCCTGCTGGCGGGGGCTCATGGGCACGCCAAAGCCGTTCTGGGCCGGCAAGGTGACCGAGAGGCCCATGGGGACGCGGCTCATGCTCTCCACCCCGGCGGCGATGACGATGTCCTGGGCGCCGCTCATCACCGCCTGGGCGGCGAAGTGGAGGGCCTGCTGCGACGAGCCGCACTGACGGTCGACGCTGGTGGCCGGAACGCTTTCGGGCAGGCGCGAGGCCAGCACCGCGCCGCGGGCGACATTGGTCGCCTGTTCGCCCACCTGCATGACACAGCCCATGATCACGTCTTCCACCAGGGCCGGATCGGCGCCGGTGCGCTCCAGCAGGCTGTCGAGCACCTGGGCCGCCAAGTCGGCCGGATGCCAGCCGGCCAGCTTGCCCTTCTTGCGCCCTCCGGCGGTGCGGGCGGCGGCGACGATATAGGCTTGGGCCATGGCGAGTCCTTGGAAGGTGCGACGGATTGGGGCGGGGGAAATATAACCTATTCCCTACCCGGTGCGACGTAACGTCAGCCAACGGCGAATTGTCGACAGGTGACGGTGCGCCCTCCCCACGTTAGGAGAGCGCCCCCAACCCTTGCTTCAAAGGCCCTTGCCCGTGCGTCTGCCCCAGGCCCGGCTCGATCAGGTGCTCGACCGCTTCGCCGAGGTGGAGACCCGCATGGGCGCGGCCGGCGAGGGGGCGGAGATCGTCCGCTTAGGCAAGGAATATGCGCAACTTCGGCCGGTGGCCGAGTTCGCCCGGCGCCTGGCCAAGGCCCGCGCCGACCGCGCGGGGCTGGAAGAGCTGCGGAGCGCCGACGATTTGGAGATGGCGGCCCTAGCGCGCGAGGAGCTGGCGGCGCTCGACGCGCGCCTGCCGGACCTGGAGCGCGAGGTCGCCTTGCTTCTGGCGCCCCGCGACGCGGACGAGAACGCCTCGGCGATCCTGGAGGTACGGGCCGGGACCGGCGGGGACGAGGCGGCCCTGTTCGCCGGCGATCTCTTCCGCATGTACCAGCGCTACGCCCAGACCCGCGGCTGGCGAGTGGAGGTCGAGAGCCTCTCGGAGGGAGAGGCCGGGGGCTTCAAGGAGATCATCGCCTCGATCGGCGGGGAGGGGGTGTTCGGCCGGCTGAAGTTCGAAAGCGGGGTCCACCGGGTGCAGCGGGTGCCCGATACCGAAGCCCAGGGGCGCATCCACACCTCCGCCGCCACCGTCGCGGTGCTGCCCGAAACGGAAGACGTCGAGATCGAGATCAACGACCAGGATCTGCGTATCGACACTTACCGCTCCTCGGGGGCGGGCGGCCAGCACGTCAACAAGACCGACTCGGCGGTGCGGATCACCCATCTGCCGAGCGGCATCGTCGTCACCTCCTCGGAAAAGTCGCAGCACCAGAACCGGGCGCGGGCGATGAAGGTGCTGAAGGCCAAGCTCCACGACCAGAAGCGCGACGCCCTGGACGCCGAGCGCTCGCGATCACGCAAGGACCAGGTTGGTTCGGGCGACCGCTCCGAGCGCATCCGCACCTATAATTTCCCGCAAGGCCGGGTCACCGACCACCGCATCAACCTCACTCTCTACAATTTGCCCAAGGTGATCGCCGGCGAGGCCCTCGACGAGGTCATCGACCCCCTGATCGCCGAGGACGAAGCCGCCCGCTTGGCCAGCCTGGAGGAGAGTTTCGGCTGAGGGCGGCCTCGCGACAGTCTCAGCCGCCGACCAGCCGCCGCCAGACGCTCGCCACCGCATCCACCTGCCGCCGCACGAAGTCGCTCACGATGTGACGCGCCTCGCGGGGGGAGACGGTGAAGGCTTTTCCGACCGTGTCGGCCATGGCGGCGCCGCGCTGGCCGATGGGCGCCGGCTCGCCGGTGGTGGTGTCGCACGCCGTCTGGTGCTCGATCTCGGCGTTGAGTTCCGCCCCCAGCAGTATCAGCATCACCGAAAACCACACCCAGAGCATGAAGCCGATCATCGCGCCCAATGAGCCATAGGTGACGCCGAAGTGGGTAAAGTTGTTGATATACCACGAAAACCCAAGGGAACCGGCCATGCCGATGGCGGCCGCGGCGAATCCGCCGCTGACCACCCAGCGCCACATGGCCCGCTCGCGGCTGGGCCCATAGCGATAGATCAGGGTGAAGGCGACGGCGGCGGTCAGATAGACCACGACCCAACGCAAGGGCGTCCTCAGGGCGTTCCAGCCGTGAAGCCCAAGGCGCTGGACGACGGCGGGTCCCGCCGCGCTGACGACGGTCACGCCGGCCAGGAACATCAACCCCGCCAGGGTCGCGCCATAGGTGATCAGGGTGCGGTGCAGATAGGGGCGCTTCTCGGCCTCGTCATAGGTGATGTTGACGCCGTCGAAGAGCGCCCGCATCCCGGCGTTGGCGCTCCACACCGATATGAGGGTGCTGACCACGAACGCAG
>JACDGF010000064.1 GCA_013815405.1 Caulobacteraceae bacterium
CGCCTGCGACGCGCCATGACTCTTGCCAAGACAGGCGCGCCGCTGGCGCAGGCGGCCAAAAGCGCCGGCGTTTTCTGGAAGAACGAGCGGGAATTCTTGCGTCAGGCGCGCGCCTGGACCCTGTCCGATCTGAACGCGGCGCAGGCCGAAATCCTCACCGCCGACCGCGCCTGCAAACAGACCGGGGCGCCTGACGACCTCCTCGTCGAGCGCTTGGCGCTCGCCGTCGCGGCTAGGGCGCGGAGATTGGGACTCTAGGTCGCCGCGACTCGGTCAGTTGGTCGTCGTCCGGCGGCTCAGCCGCTGGCATAGATCGTCGAGTTGCTCGAAATTCCCATAGCGGATTCGCAGTTCACCGGCGCCGCCGGCGTCTCGAATCTCCACTTTGAGACCGAGAACCTCGGCCAGATCCCCTTCCAGGGCCCGAGTGTCGGCGCCCTTCCCGTACCGGGGTCGCGTCGATCGTTGCGACCCCGGCGCCGCCGCGCGAAGCCGGCGAACCAGGGCTTCGGTCTGGCGGACATTGAGGCCGCGCTCGATCATACGATCCGCGACCTCTTCGGCCTCGTCGAGATCCAAAAGCGCCCGGGCATGGCCCGCCGTCAAGCGGCCGGCCTCAAGATGCTCCTGGATCGCCTGGGACAGGCGCATGAGGCGCAAGGTGTTGGCCACGTGGCCGCGGCTCTTGCCGACCAGGGTGGCGACCGTCTCCGCGCTATATCCCGTGCGCTTCATGACCGCGGCATAGCCGCGCGCCTCTTCCAAGGCGTTGAGATCGGAGCGCTGAATGTTCTCGATCAGGGCGAATTCGACGACTTCGTGATCGTTCAGGTCGCGCACGAGGGCCGGAACAGACCTGAGTTGAGCCTGTTGGGCGGCGCGCCAGCGCCGTTCGCCGGCCACGATCTGATACTCGCCCTCGGTCTCGGCAAGGGGACGGACCAGGATCGGCTGGAGGACGCCGCGAGAGCGGATCGAAGCGGCCAGTTCATCCAGCTCCGCCTGGCCGAAGGCGCGCCGGGGTTGATCGGGATTGGCCCGGATCAATTCTATGGGGAGGTCCAAGGCCCCGGCGGCCCGGCGCCCCTCCGGCGTCGACGCCGACTGAACCTCATCCAGAAGGGCTGAAAGCCCACGCCCCAATCCCCGTCGCCCTTCCGCCATCGCCGGATATCCTTCAACCAAGGGTCAAGCCCGCGCCGCGCGCTGCGCCCGCTCCCGCCCCACGACTTCGCGCGCCAGCTTCATATAGGCCTCGCTTCCGGCGCACTTGAGGTCGTAGATCAACACGGGCTTGCCGAAGGACGGCGCCTCCGAGACCCGTACATTGCGCGGGATCATCGTTTGATAGACCGTTTCGCCGAGATTCTCACGCACGTCCCTGGCCACCTGGGCGGAGAGGCTGTTGCGCCGATCGTACATGGTGAGCACGACGCCCTGGATCTGCAAGGCTGGATTCAAGGCGCCGCGCACGAGGTCCACGGTCCGTAGAAGCTGGGTCAGTCCCTCGAGGGCGAAAAACTCGCACTGGAGCGGCACGAGCACGGCGTCGGCGGCCGTCATGGCGTTGAGGGTCAGAAGATTGAGCGAGGGGGGGCAATCGATCAGCACATAGCTGTAGGCGCCGCCGGCGCGCAGCGGTTCGAGAGCGTCACGCAGGCGAAAGGCCCGGCGCGCCGTCTGACCCAATTCAAGCTCGACGCCGGAAAGATCCGCCTCGGCCGGCAGAAGGTCCAGGCCCGGTAGGGCGGTGCGCATCGTCGCCGCCTGGATCGGGAAATTTTCCATCAGGACATCGTAGAGCGTCTTCACCCTCAGGCGGCGCGGCGCCCCAAGGCCGGTGGAGGCGTTGCCTTGGGGGTCGGAGTCGATCAACAACACCTTTTCGCCCACCGCAGACAGCGCCGTACCAAGATTGATGGCGGTGGTGGTCTTGCCCACGCCACCCTTCTGGTTGGCGATGGCCAAGACGCGAGGGGCTTTAGCGCTAGCCGACACGAGCCAGCCCCGTAACTGAAACGACCCGGCCGCGCGGGTCGCTCAGACTTTCATGGCAAAAGGCGTCGAATCGCCAGGACCTGCGCGCCTCGGTGATCTCGATGTCCACGCCTTGGCCCTTGAGGAACAGCCCCGCGGCCCCGGGCCTCATCGTCGGCGCGGCGAATTCCAGCAGGCGGGTCAGCGGCGCGCAGGCCCGCGCCGTAACCGTGTCGACCTCGAGCGCCAAGGCCTCGGCCCGGGCATGGTGGATGGTCACCGGCAGGTCCAGCGCGGTGGCGACCCGGGTCAGGAAGGCGCAGCGCTTGGCCACGCTTTCGACCAGGTGGACGTGCGCGCCGGCGCGGCCCTTCATCAGAATGGCCAGGACGAGGCCGGGCAGGCCCGCCCCCGACCCCAGGTCGGCCCAGATGCGGGCCGACGGCGCGAGCCACGCCAGCTGCGCGCTGTCCAGGAAGTGTCGGCGCCAGAACCCCGGCAGGGTCGAGCGGCCGACCAGGTTGGAGCGGGCGTTGGCGGCTTCGAGCATCAGACGGAACGCCTCGACCGCCGCCAGCCGTTCCGGCGTCGCCCCCACCGCCTCCAGAAAACCCTCCGGCGCGGACAGGGCGTCATGCGGCGCGGCGGCGGACATGGGAGAGCAGCGCCGTCAGCGCGCCGGGGGTGACTCCCTCGATCCGGGCCGCCTGGCCCAGGGTGGCGGGCCGGACGGCGGCCAGCTTTTCGCGCGCTTCGTTGGAAAGGCCGCCCAGCGCCGCGTAGTCGAGGTCGGGCGGAAGGCTCAGGCCCTCGTCCCGGCGAAACAGTGCGATGTCGGCGTCCTGGCGGTCAAGATAGCCGGCGTAGACGGCATCGATCTCGATCTGCTCGCGCGCGAAGGCCGGCCAGGCGGCGATCCGGGGCCATACCCGCGTCAGATCGTCGAAGCCGATTTCGCGACAGGCCAGGAGCTCGGAGAAGCCGCGGCGCCGGCCATCGGCGTTGATCTTCAAACCGGCCTTGGCCGACTCGGCGGGGCCAAGGCTCAAGGACCGGGCCTGGGATCGCGTGGCGGCGAGGATCATCGACTTTTCCGCATGAGCCCGGGCCCTGACCGGCCCGACGCAACCCAGGGCCTCGCCCATCCCGGTGAGCCGCTGGTCGGCGTTGTCGGCGCGCAGGCTCAGGCGAAACTCCGCCCGGCTGGTGAACATGCGATAGGGTTCGGTGACCCCTCGGGTGACCAGGTCATCGATCATCACTCCGATGTAGGCCTGGTCGCGCCCCAGGACGGCGGCCGAGGCTCCGGAGGCGGCGCGGGCGGCGTTGAGCCCGGCCATCAGGCCCTGGGCGGCGGCCTCCTCATAGCCCGTGGTGCCGTTGATCTGCCCGGCCAGATAAAGGCGCGGCAGGCGCTTGACCTCCAGGCTCGCCTCCAGTTCCCGCGGATCGACGTAGTCATATTCGATGGCGTAGCCGTGGCGGAAGACTTCAACCCGTTCCAGGCCTGGAATGGTGCGCAAAAACCGATCCTGGGTATCGCGCGAAACCGAGGTGGAGATCCCGTTGGGATAGATGGTCGGGTCCGTCAGGCCCTCCGGCTCGAGAAAAATCTGATGGCTGTCGCGATCGGCGAAGCGCACCACCTTGTCCTCGATGGAGGGGCAGTAGCGGGGCCCGCGGCCGCTGAGCCGGCCGCCGTAGACCGCCGATTCGGTCAGCCGCTCGGCGATGATCGCGTGGGTCGCCGGCGTCGTCGCGGTGACGCCGCATTCGATCTGGCCAGTGATGATCGCCGCGGTCAGGAAGGAGAACGGCGCCGGGACCGCATCGCCCGCCTGCATCACCAAGTTGGACCAGTCGATGGTGCGCCCGTCCAGGCGGGGCGGGGTGCCGGTCTTCAGGCGGCCCATGGAAAGGTTCAAAGCGTAGAGCCGGTCGGCCAGACCGATGGCCGGGGCGTCGCCGGCGCGACCGGCGGCGACGCGCTCGTCGCCGCGATGGATGACGCCGTTGAGGAAGGTTCCGGTGGTCAACACCACGGCGCCGGCGCGATAGCGTTCGCCACTGGCCCCGACCACGCCGGACACGCGGTCGCCATCGACGATCAAGTCCTCCACCGCCTCGGCGCGGAGTTCCAGGCGAGCCTGGCCGGCCAAAACGGCGCGCATGGCCCCGCGATAGAGTCCGCGGTCGATCTGCGCGCGCGGGCCGCGCACGGCGGCGCCTCGCGACCGGTTCAGCATCCGAAACTGGATGCCCGCGGTATCGGCGATCCCGGCCATCAAGCCGTCCAGGGCGTCGATCTCCCGGACCAGATGACCCTTGCCCAGGCCGCCGATGGCCGGATTGCAGGACATCTCGCCGATCGTTTCGAGTTTGTGGGTGAGCAACAAGGTATGGGCGCCGAACCTCGCCGCCGCCGCCGCGGCTTCGCAACCGGCGTGTCCCCCGCCGATGACGATCACATCCCAGGTCTTGCTCACCGCGCTCTTTCCGGATGGCGACGCCTCCCGAAAGGGCCGGGGCGTATGGAAATCTTCTTAAGACATCGCCAAGTGCGGGTCGAGCAGGCCGTCGGTGTTTCACGTGAAACAGGTCACTTGCCGATGCAGAAGCTCGCGAAAACCCGATCCAGGATATCCTCTGTCCCCACGGCGCCGGTGACTCTGGACAAGGCGCGGATGGCCAGTCGCGTGTCCTCGGCCGCCAGCTCCGGCTCCTGCAAACCCTTGAGCGCGCGGGAGATATGGCCGCGAGCATCCCTCAGGAGCCGCTCGTGGCGAACCCGCGTGGCGGCGGGGAATTCCGAGCCGGCGAGATCGCGCGCCAGGCGACTCGCCAGAGGCTCGGCTATGGACATAAAGCCGGGCGAGATCAGGGAAATGGTCAAGACCTGAGCACCCAAGGCACCGGCCGCCCGAGCGGCCGCCTCGCCGTCAGCTCCCGCGGGCAGATCGGCCTTGTTGAGCAGGCAAAGGTCGCCCGGCTCGGCCAGGGGCGCGGCTTGGCGCCAAGCTCCGTCGCGGGCCGATCGATCCACGATCCACAGACGCAGGTCGGCGCTGGAGGCCCAGGCGCGGGCGCGCCGCACACCCTCGGCTTCGACCGGTTCGACAGTGTCGCGAAGGCCCGCCATGTCGGCCACCACGACTTGGTAATCATTCATGGTCAAGGAGGCCTCGATCACGTCCCGCGTGGCGCCGGCGATCGGCGTCACGATGGCGGCGTCGCGGCCCACAAGGGCGTTGAAAAGACTGCTTTTACCCGAATTGGGGGCGCCGATGATGGCGACCCGGTAGCCGTCGCGCACCTGCCGCCCCCGCGCCGCGTCGGCGAGGGCCACGTCGAGATCGGCCAAGATGTGTCGCAACGGTCCGCCGGCGCGGGGGGCGACATCGGTCGGCAGGTCTTCATCCGCGAAATCCACGGCCGCTTCCAGAAACGCAAGGGCGTCGACGAGGGCGCTCCGCCACCCTTCGTAGCGGAGCCCCAGGGCGCCTCGAAGCTGATGCACGGCTTGGCGCGCCTGGGCCTGACTCTCGGCCTCGATGAGATCGGCGACCGCTTCGGCCTGGTCCAGGCCGAGCTTGCCGTTCTCGAAGGCGCGCCGGGTGAATTCGCCTGGCCGCGCGAGCCGCGGCCCGGCCTCGAGCACGGCGGCGGTCACCGCGTCGATGACGCCTGCCCCGCCGTGGACGTGCAATTCGGCGCAATCCTCTCCGGTGTAGCTGTGGGGCGCCGGAAACCATAGGACCAGGGCCTGGTCCAGCGCCCCTCCATCCGCCGCTCGCAAGGTGCGTACCGTCGCGCGTCGCGGCCGTGGGACGGCCGTGGCGATCGCCTCCAGCACCGACCGGGCCCCCGGCCCGGAGAGCCGCAACACCGCCACCGCCGAGCGCCCCGGCGCCGTGGCCAGGGCGAAGATGGTGTCGGTCATCCCCCGCTTTTGCTCGCCTTGGGCGGCGAGGTGGCGGCGGTCATCAGCTTCATGAACTGTTCCGAGGCCTGGCCCCCAAAGGCCATCCAGCTCTTCATCAGCTCGTCGGGCGCCGCCATGGTCATATTGGCGTCCATCCGCCTCTTCATTTCCTTGACCATGTGCGCGTTGAGGGCGGCGACATCGGGCAGGCCCAGAAACGTCCGGGCTTCGGTCGGAGTGCAGTCGACTTCGACGGTGACTTTCATCGGCCAAGGCTCCTTGATCCCACGATATTGTTATGCGCCACCACCACGTCGGCGCGCTAGTAGCCACCCGCCACCAAGGCACGGATCGAACAGGAGCGCCTCATGGGTGAAACCACCGCCATCCTGACCCCCGACGGGCTGATGCACGCCTATGTGGCCCGGCCGGTGGCGGAGAGGGCGCCGGCGATCGTGGTCATCCAGGAGATATTCGGGGTCAATGCGGTCATGCGTGGGATCGCCGATGACTTCGCCGGCGACGGCTATCTCGCTGTCTGCCCAGACCTTTTTTGGCGCATCGAACCAGGGATCGACATCTCCGACCGGTCGCCGGGGGAACTGAAGCGGGCGTTTGAACTGTTCAATGAGTTCAATGTCGAAACGGGGGTTCGTGACATCGCCGCGACGATCGACCACGCCAGGGGCGACCCCAAGTGCCCCAGCAGGGTGGGCGCGGTGGGGTTTTGCCTGGGCGGGCTGCTGGCGGTGCTGACCGCCGCGCGAACTGACGCCGACGCCTGCGTCGCCTACTACGGGGTGGGGATCGAGCGTTACCTAGACGAGGTGCGAAAGACCGTCACTCCCCTGCTGATCCATCTGGCCGAAGAGGACCAATTTGTGTCCAAGGAGGCCCAGAGCGCGATCGTTTCCGTGCTTGGCGGCGCCAAAAATGTCGCGATTCATACCTATTCCGGTCGCGACCACGCCTTCGCCCGGGAGGGGGGAGACAACCACCACCCCGCCGACGCGGCGCTGGCGCGGGAACGCACCCTGGCCTTCTTCCGCGCCCACCTCTAAAGGCGCTCCCTAGGTGTTCATCGACTGGAAGAAGTCGGCG
Source organism: Caulobacteraceae bacterium (assembly GCA_013815405.1). GTDB lineage: Bacteria > Pseudomonadota > Alphaproteobacteria > Caulobacterales > Caulobacteraceae > Acaudatibacter. Next base: position 7,001 of record JACDGF010000064.1, read on the forward strand.
TTGTTCTTGGCGTTGCGCAGCTTGTCGAGCAGGAATTCGATGGCGTCCTGCGCGCCCATGGGGGCGAGGATGCGGCGTAGGATGTAGGTCTTCTGCAGCTGGTCGCGGGGGGTGATCAGCTCGTCCTTGCGGGTGCCCGATTTCAGCACGTCGATGGCCGGGAAGATGCGCTTGTCGGCCACCTTGCGATCCAGGATGATTTCCGAATTGCCGGTGCCCTTGAACTCCTCGAAGATCACCTCGTCCATCCGGCTGCCGGTGTCGATCAGCGCGGTGGCGATGATGGTCAGCGAGCCGCCTTCCTCGATGTTGCGGGCCGCGCCGAAGAAGCGCTTGGGCTTCTGCAGGGCGTTGGCGTCGACCCCTCCGGTGAGCACCTTGCCCGAGGAGGGGACGGTGGTGTTGTAGGCCCGCCCCAGCCGGGTCACCGAATCCAAGAGGATGACCACGTCGCGCTTGTGCTCGACCAGGCGCTTGGCCTTTTCGATCACCATCTCGGCCACCTGCACGTGGCGCGTGGCCGGCTCGTCGAAGGTCGAGGAGATCACCTCACCGCGCACCGTGCGCTGCATGTCGGTGACTTCCTCGGGGCGCTCGTCGATCAGCAGAACGATGAGGAACACCTCGGGGTGGTTGTCCGTAATTGCTTTGGCGATGTTCTGCAGCAACACGGTTTTACCCGTGCGTGGCGGGGCGACGATCAGCGCGCGCTGGCCCTTGCCCTGCGGCGAGACGATGTCGATCACCCGCGCCGACTTGTCCTTGACCGTCGGGTCGAGCGTGTCGAGGCTGAGCTTCTCGTCGGGGTAGAGCGGGGTCAGGTTGTCGAAGTTGACCCGGTGGCGGACCGCCTCGGGATCGTCGAAATTGACGCTGATCAGCCGGATCAACGCGAAATAGCGCTCACCGTCCTTGGGCGCGCGGATTTCTCCTTCGACCGTGTCGCCGGTGCGCAGACCGAATTTGCGGACCTGATTGGGCGACATGTAGATATCGTCGGGCCCGGCGAGATAGTTGGCCTCGGGGCTGCGGAGGAAGCCGAAGCCGTCGGCGAGCACTTCGATCGTGCCCTGGCCGACGATTTCTTCGCCGTCCTCGGCGACTTCCTTGAGGATCGCGAACATCAGATCCTGACGACGCATCGTCGATGCGCCTTCGACCCCCAGCTCTTCGGCCATTTCGACCAGCTCGGCGGGGGTTTTCTTCTTGAGGTCTTTGAAATGCATGATTCGGGTGTTCCGATGGCGTTTGAGCGTGGCCGGCGGATCTTCAGCGGAAAGCTGGGGGCTTGGGGAAAGCAGATCACCTCGCGTCAGAACGACGCAACCGGTTTGGCGCGAATAGTCCGGGGAGCGCGCCCGGTCAACGGGCTATAGGTACGGTGTCAGAAGGGGCGAACAACCACCAGGATCACGATCAGCGCGGCCGCGATCCCCGGCACTTCATTGAGCAGCCGCAGCCGCTTGCCCGTGAGGCGGCGTTCTCCCCGCGCCAGCGCGGCGGCATAACCCGCCAGCCAGACGTGGTAAGCGCTGAGCGCCAGCACCAACGCCAGCTTGGCGTGGAACCAGCCCTGCTGGAACGCCCCGGTGCTGACGGCCAAGGTCAGCCCGAGCAGCCAGACGACGATCAGCGAGGGCCACAGGATGATCCTGAGCAGCTTGGCCTCGCGCTCGACCCACCGCGCGTTCTCGGGCGAATCCGGAACCGCTTCCTGGTGGTAGACGAAGAACCGCGGCAGCATGAACAATCCCGCCATCCAGAAGATCACGAAAATGACGTGGCCCGCCTTGAGCCAGAGATAGGTCATCGCCAGAACGTGCTCCATGAGCCTACCATACCCTATCGCCGCCAGCCGCGCACCAC
>JACDGF010000065.1 GCA_013815405.1 Caulobacteraceae bacterium
ACCGATGGGTCCTGACCGATGGGCTGAGCCTCCAGCCGGATCTGCAGTACGTCATCCATCCGGGCGGCGACCCGGCGCTCGGCAATGCGCTGGTGGTCGGCCTGCGCCTGGCCTTCACCCGGTCGCGCTAAGCAGGCTTGCTTGGGGTCAAGGTCGCGACTCCCTGCTTAGGCGGCGGGGATGATAAACTGGTTGAGCCACCGACAGAGGGGCCGTTCGGATCCAATCACCGGCCAGGGCCCGAGCGATGGCGAGCAGGCGGAGAAGGACATGGACAGGCCCGAGCCGGCGGTCGAGCCAGGCGGCCCCTATCGCGAGCGGCTCGAAGCCAAGGCCATCCAGCTCGCCGAAGTCGTGGACGTCGCATTTACCGCCAACCCCTTTCGCGCCCTGAACCATCGCTACGTCATCGCGGCGTCCGCCCGCACGGGCAGCAATCTCTTGTGCGAGCGCCTGCGGGCGCATGGCGCGGTCGTGCAGGAATTGTTCCACACCACGCGAATCAAGAAAGCGCTGGCGGCTCAGCGGCTGAACAGCCTGCAAGGCTATTGCGAAAAGATGGTGAAGCGGTACGGCGCGGACGGGACCTTCGGCGTGAAAGGCTCCTTCGACGTCCTTGCGCCCTTTGCGCTGGCCGGGGAGATCCCCGATCACATAGCGGACTGGCGCTTCGTCTATTTGACGCGCGGCGATCTGATCAAACAGGCCATCTCTCATTTCGTGGCGGAAAAGAGCGGCTCATGGCGATCGGTGAAAGAGGGCGTTCCGCTGGAGGACAGCGACTACGACGGGACGCGGGTCGCCAGGCTCGTGGAGCGGCACAAGAGGGGGAATGCGCTCTGGGAGGATTTGTTCAGCGTGCATCGTATCGACCCCTTTCGAGTCACCTACGAGCAACTGGCCGCCGATCCGCCGGGTGCGGCCGCCCACGTGGCGGCGTTCCTCGGATTGCACGGCGAGGCGATTGCGAAAAAAAGCAATCCGCCGCTCGTCAAACAGGCCACGAGCTTGAACGCCCGCTGGGAGGCGCGATTCAGAGAAGAAAGTGCGGAATGAGAGTCGCGATGACGACAGCGCCGAGGATGAGCTGGCGGAAACGATCCATCGTGAACTCGACCACCCAGCCGGACGGTCAATTTCAAAGCAACTGCGCGTCCTTTGGAGCCTGGGCCACCCCCACCCCTGTAAACACACTTGCCGATTTACAAACCGCCTCCGCGACGGCTAACGTGCGTTAAGCAAAAACTGGCACTTTTGGCGCCTTCCGCCGATCGGGACCCGCCACCGATCGGAGGCCGAGCATGTCTCGAACGCGGTTGGCCCGCCATTCGGCGCGACCCGCGGGAAAGCCGGCGACATTCAGCCCCGCGATGCCGCGCGGCAAAGTCGTGGGCGTCTATGCCGGACTGATCAGCTTCAACGCCCTGGTCTGGGCGTTCACCCTGGTGGCCTTCCATGGCCATCCCCTGCTGCTCGGCTCGGCGATCCTCGCCTACACCTTCGGCCTGAGGCACGCGGTCGACGCCGATCACATCGCCGCTATCGACAATGTGACGCGCAAGCTGATGCAGGACGGCCAGAGGCCGGTGGCGGTCGGCCTGTTCTTCGCCTTGGGCCATGCCACCGTCGTCATCCTGGCCTTCGCCGCCATCGCCATCGCCGCCAAGGCCCTGGAAGGCCAATTGCGCGACTTCAAGGAGATCGGAAGCCTGATCGGCACGGCCGTGTCGGTGGCGTTCCTGTTCGCCATCGCCTTGGCCAACATCCTCATCCTGATCGGAATCCGCCGCTCCTTCCGGAGGGTCAGGGCCGGCGGCCGGTTCGTCGAGGAGGATCTCGACATGCTGCTGGCGGATCGGGGGCTGGTGGGACGGCTGTTCCGGCCGGTCTTCACGCTGATCCGCAAGAGCTGGCACATGTACCCGCTGGGTTTCCTGTTCGGCCTGGGCTTCGACACCGCGACCGAAATCGGCGTGCTCGGCATGTCGGCCGGGGCCGCCACCCAGGTCGCGCACCTCTGGTCGCTGCTCGCCTTTCCCGCCATGTTCACGGCGGGCATGACCCTCGTCGACACCACCGACAGCGTGCTGATGGTGAACGCTTATGGCTGGGCATTCGTCAAGCCGATCCGTAAGCTCTACTACAACATGACCGTCACCCTGGTGTCGGTGGTCATCGCGTTGGCGGTCGGCGGCGTCGAAGCGCTTGGCGTCATCGGCCATAAGCTGGGCCTCGACCAGGGCTTCTGGGGCGTGATCGCGACGCTCAACGGCAATTTCGGCCTGCTCGGCTATCTGATCGTCGGCGTCTTCGTGGCGGGCTGGATCGTGTCGGCTCTCGTCTATCGGTTGAAGGGCTATGACCGGATCGAGGTTATGAGCGCCGAATCGATCCGTCCGCCCTGCGAAGCCATCCGGCTCTGACGCGGGATCGGCCTACCCCGGTCGCGGCGAGAGGTGGACGTGGCCGGCGTGGGTGTGGGAAGCCGGTTCGGCGTGGTGCTCGTCGGCGTCGACGCCGACCAGGTTGAGGGATCCGAAGCGGACGCCCCGCTCCGCTCGGACCCCGTCGGCGAAGGCGCGGACCCGGGCGGCGTCGCCCTTGAGCATGACGCTTTCGAAGGTGTGGTCGTGGTCCAGATGCACCTGGGTCGCCGCGGCGATCAGATCGTGATGGCCGTGCTGAATTTCGGACAGGCGTTGGGCCAGGGCGCGGGTGCGACGGTCATAGATGTAGGAGAGGTTGGCGACGCAGTGGGGGCTGAGGTCCTGCTCGCCGCGCCAGGCCTCCACCGCTTCGCGCACGAGGTCCCGCACCCCCTCGGAGCGGCTCTTGTAGCCGCGCGCGCGCAAAAGCTGGTCGAAGGTCGCGCCCAGGCTCTCGTCAATGGAAATCGTCACCCTCTGCATTGGGCGCCATCCCTCGCCGCGGCCTCGGCGCACGAACCTAACACGAAAGGCCACGGTCGAAAGGAACATTTGTTAAGAACATTCTTTGGAAAGTTATCACAATTGCCCTTCCACCTTAGGCGAAATAGCGCATAACTTCCTACGCGCGGCGGCGGCGGCGGCGGCGGCGGCGGCGGGGAGCTTCATCCATGATCAAACCGACTCCCGGAGGCTTGGCCCTGATTTCCGCTACGGCCATCGCCGCCGGGGCGCATGCGCAGACCGCCGGCGGCGCGGCCGACCGGCCTGTCGCCACCGCCCACGCGACCGACGTCGCGGCGGTCTATGTCTTCGGCAAGCGACTGGAAGGCGTGGGGACGGCGGTCGCGGCCAGCGCAGGGGAGGTCTCCTTCGCCAAGTTCGAAGATCGGCCGCTGTTGCGCCCGGGCGAGCTGGTGGAGGTGGTTCCCGGCCTGGTGGCGACCCAGCACTCTGGCGACACCAAGGCCAATCAGTATTTCCTGCGCGGGTTCAATCTTGACCACGGGACCGATTTTTCGGTCAAGTTCGACGGGGTGCCGATGAACCTTCGCACCCACGCCCACGGTCAGGGGTATCTCGACCTCAACGGGATCATCCCGGAGGTCATCGAACTGATCAAATACCACAAGGGCCCCTACTATGCCGACGTCGGCGACTTCTCCAACGCCGGCTCGGCCTCCTTCGACACCTTCTCGCGCGGCACCCCGTCCTATGTCGAGGCAACCTACGGGAGCTATGATTTTGGCCGGCTGCTGGCGGTCAAGGGCTTCGGCGACCGCGGCTTCCTGGCCGGGGAACTCGACACCTACCGCAGCCCCTATGATCACCCGGACAACTTCCGCAAGCTCGACTTCATCGGGCGGGTGGGCCTCGGCGACTGGTCCTTGACCGGCCTCGCCTACGCCGCCAAGACCAACGCGAACGACCAGATCGCCCAGCGCGCGGTCGAGCAAGGACTGATCACCGCCCTGGGCTCGCTCGATCCGACCGACGGCGCCCGCACTTCCCGGTTCATCCTCTCGCTGCAGCGGATCAAGGACGACGGCTGGTACGTCAACGCCTACGCCCAGCGCTACTACCTCGCCCTCTATTCCAACTTCACCTACTTCCTGCGCGACCCGGTCAACGGCGACCAGTTCGAGCAGTTGGACGATCGCTACACCTTCGGAGGGGCGGTAACACGGACCTGGCCCCAACCGGTCTTCGGCGCCACCATAAGGACGGGCGTCGATTTTCGGGATGACTATATCCCCAAGATCGGCCTCTACTTCACACGCGCGCGCCAGATACTCTCCACGGTCAGGCAGGATCGGGTCAACGAATATTCGGGCGACGCCTGGGGCGACGCGACCCGCGCCTTCGGGCCGGTGCGCATCACCGCCGGCCTGCGCTTCGACGACTTCGGCGGGGATGTGACCTCCGACGATCCCCGCAACAGCGGGTCGGACAATGCAACCCTGGTGAGCCCAAGATCACCGCGGCGTGGCGCATCGCCCCCTCGTTCGAGGTCTATGCCGACGCCGGCCAGGGGTTCCATTCGAACGACATCCGAGGGGCGACCGAGACCATCGTGCCGGGCACGGACGATCCCAGCCAGAAGGTTCCCCTCATCTCAGCCTCCCGGGGCGCGGAAATCGGCGCCCGCTACCAACGCGGAGGGCTCTCGACAACCTTGACCCTGTTCACCCTGCATCTGGATTCCGAGCTGGTCTATGTGGGCGACGGGGGCGACACCGCCAGCACCAGCGCCACCCAGCGCAAGGGCGTCGAGTTCCTGGTCAACTATTCCCCCTCCCCGCGTTTGAATTTCGATTTCAGCGCGGCGGTCTCCGACGCTCACTACGTCGACAATCCGGCCGGGTCGCGCATCCCCAATGCCCTGGAATATGTGCTTACCGGCGGAGTAACAGCGCGGGTGACGCGGCATGCGACGGTGACCATCACTGGTCGGCGGCTGGGACCGGCGCCGCTGATAGAGGACAACTCGGCGAGGTCCAATCCCGCCACCCTGTTCAATGCGCTGCTCGACTACGATTTCGGGAAATTCAAGGTCAAGCTGGAAGTCCTCAACCTGTTCGACAGCCACGACGACGAGATCCAGTATTTCTACACCTCGCGCCTTCAGGGCGAGCCGCTGGAGGGTGTCGACGACTACCACTTCCACCAGTTCGAGCCCCGCTCCGTGCGGGTGATCCTGCAGGTTCCGTTGGGCTGACACACCTGCGTCTCCCCCGCGAAAGCGGGTGCCCAGGCCTTTCCGTATGGAATCAATGAACCCCTCGATGCGGCGCCAAAAAAAAACGCCTGGATCCCCGCTTTTGCGGGGAAGGCGGATTTTGGTGAAGCGTCCGACTGGTTGCTATTGAAAGCCTCTCTCCGGCTCCCGCTCAAAATTCCTGGGTCAGGCCCGCGAAAACGCCGCGGCGGGCGCCGAACTGCGGGGGGCCGACGCCGATGCCGCTGCCGTCCCGGATCTGATAGATCTCGTCGAAGGCGTTGATCAGGTCGACGCGCACCGCCAAGGGCCCCAGGGGCCCGATCTCGAAGCGATGGGCCAGCGACAGGTTGACCTGGACGTAGCCGGGCAGGTGAACCCCGTTGGGGACACCGTCCGCGCCGCTCGTGCGAAGGCCGCTTCCATAGATCAGGTCGCCGCCGACCCGCGTCCCGCGCCACAGATACGAGACGCCCGCCGAGGCCGTGTAGGTCTGGTCGTGGTCGAGATAGATATAGTGGGTGCGGATGTAGGCGAGGTCGTCAGGGCTGAAGTTGAACTCGCTGGAGACGATGTCGCGCCCCTGGTTCTTGACATAGGCGAAGTTGGCGTAGGCGCTGAACGGGCCGTGGTTGAACGTGCCGGTCAACTCCACCCCGTACTGGCGGCCATCAAGGTAGTTGAATGGCGTCAGGATGACCGGGGCGCCGAACTGGCCCTCGTCGATCAGATGCCGAGCGGTCTTGTAGTAGCTGTCGACCGCGACGGTAACATCGCGTGAGAGCGCCTGCGAGACGCCGGCGTCGAAATAGTTGGCCCGCTCGGCGTAAGGTGTGGTGTCGGTGGTGGTTTCCGACGCTGCGGTCGTTCCGGCGAACTTCGCGACCGTCTGGGTTCCGACCAGCTCGAACGGCGCCGGAGAAAAATAGCGGGAATAGCCGGCGTGGAACGTCGTCGACGGCGTGGCGAGCCACACCAGATTGACCCGCGGGCTGACCTGGTTCTCGTTGCGGAAGCCATCGAACTCGTCGAATCGCAGCCCGTAGTTGAACGTCAGGTTGCTCAGGACCTTCCATTCGTCCTGCAGATAGACGCTGATCGTATAGGCGGTCTTGGCGCCGTCATCGACGATCGTCAGCGGCTGGTCGGTGGTCTGGCTATTGTCCGCGTCGAGGGGAATGACCTGGGAACTGGTGTTGCTGGTCCCGCGGTCGATCTGACCGATGACGCCGCCTCTCAGGGTGTGGGCTTCGGTGAGCCTGTAGACGCCCTCGGCCTGGAAGCCGCCGGAGACGTCGCGCTTGTAGGCGTCCTGGGCGATGCCGTTGAACAACAGGTCGCCCAACGAATCGGGGATGAATTTCAAGGATGAATAGCGCGCGAACAGCGACAACTGGCCGGTGAAGCGCTCGCTCGTGTGCAGATAGCTGGCCACGGCGTAGTAGGTGGCCTCCTTCTGGCTTTCATTGAGGTCTTCGCTGGGAAATGTGGTCCGCCCATCGACCACCAGGGGCTGGTCGCCGTCCGACCCGAACATCAAGAAGGGCGTTTGGCCGGTCACGTCAGGTATCTGGAAGCGCTGGTTCGAGGCGCCGAGGATCAGCGACACCTTGCTGGAGGGATCGATGATGTCTTCGAAATAGGCGAAGCCCTGGAACTGGTCGGTATGATCGTGCAGCGGCGTGGAGCGGCCGTCCGGCGATTCGATGCCCAGATCGCTTCGAAAATAGCTCCCCGAGGCGTAGAAGTTCAGGTTTCCCGAACTGCCTCCGTACTCGAAGCTGGGCTCGATTTCGCCGTGGCTGCCGCCATGGACGGAAACATTGCCGCCATTGGCGAACACTCCGCTCTTGGTGGTGATGTCGATGATTCCCGCCGTGCGCAGCCCGTATTGGGCCGGGAGGGAGCCGGTGATCAGCTGGACCTTGTCGGCCAGCCGCGGGCTGAGCGCTTGGCCGAAGACGCTGAGGCCCTCGGGCAGGATCACGCCGTTGAGTCGGAACTGAAGGCCGTTGTGCTCGCCGCGAACATGAAGCTGCCCGAAGGAATCCTGGACGACCCCCGGCGATTGCAGCACCACCTGGTTGAGCGCGACGTTTTCGCCTCCAGGCATGGCGGCGATGGCCTGGGAGGTGATGGTGTAAACCGAAGCGCCGATCTGGGGCTGGATCGAGGCGCGGGCCTCATTGAGCCTTTGGGATGTGACCACCAGCTCCGACACCTCGTTGGGTGGCGACGACGGCAGATCCGCCGCCAACGCGCAAGCCGGGATCGCGGTCGCCAGCGACAAGGCCGTCCACCGGAGAGGCGCGGTCCGTCGAAAATTCAAGAAACCCACTCCCGCGAAACCTAATTCCGCGCGTAGCCATAGGGTACAAGCGGCGTCGAAGCCCATGGACGGAATTCCCGATATTCCCACGACTTCTTCCCGACGTGCGCCGCCCTGGCGGTCGCGGCCGGTAAGGCGTTAAGCATTCACCCCATGTCGCTGCGCCTTCGCGTCGTCGCCGCCATTGTGCTGGTGCTGCTGTTCGGTTCGCTGGTGGGGACCGCCGTGGCCGGCTGGCGGGCCAAGCTCGCCCTGCGGGAGGAGTTGGCCGCCGCGCTCATCGGGGGCCGCCAGACGGTCGAGAGCGCCCTTCAGTACCTGCCCAGGTCCGGCCATCCGGCCCGCGACCTGCGACAGCTCATCGCCACCTTCGACGGTAACCGTCACGTCATGGCGGCCCTGGTCGACCCGCCCGGGCGCGTGCGGCTCTCGTCACGCCCGTCCCCGGCGGCGCCCGCCCCGCGCTGGTTCGCCGCGCTGCTGCGCACGCCCCTGACGACCCAGCGGATCGAGGTTCCGGTCCCCGGCCAGGGGCGGATCCTTCTTGCGCCGTCATCCGCCGGCGACGTGGGCGCGCTGTGGGCCGAGTTCGTCGCCCTGTCGGGCGTGCTCACCGCCTCGCTCGCGATGGGCGCCGCCCTGATATGGCTGACGGTCGGGCGCGCCCTTCGCCCCTTGGCGGCGTTCTCGGCCGCCTTCGTGCGTATCGGGTCGGGGGACTACCGCGCCGAAGTCCGGCCGGCCGGACCCGTGGAGCTGATCGAACTGGGCCGGGGGGTCAACGAAATGGCGGCGCGCCTTCGCGTCATGCACGCCAGGACCCGCGCCCTGGAGGAACAACTCGGCGCCCTTCAGGATGAGGAACGCGCGGACCTCGCCCGCGACCTGCACGACGAGATCGGGCCGCACCTCTTCGCCGTCAACGTCGACGCGGCCATGGCCCGGCGCCTCGTCGGCGAAGGAAAGGACGCCGAGGCGCTGCGCCGGCTAGAGGCGATCGAGAGCGGGGTGGCCCACATGCAGCGCCTGGTGCGCGACATCCTCGGTCGCCTGCGCCCCACCGAGTTGATCGAGCTGGGGCTGGGCGCCGCGATCGGGGAACTCGTGGCCTTCTGGCGCGCGCGTCATCCCGACATCGCCTTCGACGTCCGCGTGCCGCCCGACGACAAGCTGGCGATCCCGCGGGCGACGCGCGAGACCCTCTATCGGGTGGTGCAGGAGGGATTGAACAACGCCGTCCGCCACGGCCGGCCGGCCCGCATCGACATCGTCGTGGCGCGCGAGGACCGCGGCGGCGTGTTCGCCCGGGTCGGCGACGACGGCGCCCCGAGCGGCCGGCCGGAGGG